>MHEL01000124.1:9946-11911 GCA_001803815.1 Nitrospirae bacterium RBG_19FT_COMBO_42_15
GTACCGTGGCACCTGCCGCAGAATTCGCCCCCAAATATCTTTTCCATTGTTATGCCGTTGCTGCCCTTCTGAGCCTTAAAAATCTTTGGATGGCAGTTTGTGCAGTCAAGCCACTGGGTATGCTGATAGTGCGGATAAGTTACAGCAGGCATTGTCCTTGAATCAAAAACAATATCAAGGTTTAAAGGAGGCGACTGCGGTTTCGGCTTTAAGTCAATTGAGTCTCTCGGCTTAATTATTCCCCTGTCTATTGCTGCAACCCAGTCAATGAAGCCGTCCTCAGTGCGCGGCAGATATGAAAAGGCTGCCGGTTGATTTTCAACTGTCTTAAAAACCAATTCCTTCTTTGCACAGCTCTCAATTACTACAGGCAGGATAATAATAAGGGGCAGGTAAAATCTAATAATTAATTTAAGAACCTCTTTCATATATCAATCGCATATAGGGGGCGTTTTATGAACCGCCCCTGTCTTTCTATTTCTTTTTAATTGTCGTTTCACCAGAATGACATCTCTCACATTTAAGAAGCGGATATGCGTCCTTCCCATTATGACACTTGCCGCAGTATTGCCCCTTGGAATTCTTATTCATATTTATATCATTGGCGCCCCTCTTCTTAATAAATATTGCTTCATGGCACGCCTCGCATTTAGTCCTCTTGACATGAAGCCCGTGCGTAAAAACCACAGGCTTCATATCATACTTCTCTGCATAAGTGTTAAATATCATCTTCTCTTCCTGCTCTGCACTTACACTATAGGACGATAGATAAAAAAATAGGCCTACAATAATGAGAGAAGGTATTATATATCTTATTCTCTTTAATATTAATAGTTTCATAGTAAAATTAAAACCGGCAAATTAAAAAACCGTTAGTTTATTTTGCCCCCTTTGGCCTCACATGACACCTCTGGCAGTCTGTAAGCGGAAATGCCACTCTGTCATGGCACCTGCCGCAGTACTGGCCTGCTGCAATCTTTGCCATTGTCATATCCGGATTGCCGCCTGCCTTCATATTGAATATAGCAGGATGGCAGTTTGTACAATTAAGCCAGAAGGTATGAATAAAATGCGGGAATACAACATCCTCCATTGATGCGCTCTTTGTTTTAATCACGACTTCAAGAGGAAATGTCATATCTGGCGGCGCATTTGGGTCAAGTGAATGCCATGGTTTTATCTTCCCTTCCTTTACAATTGCTGCCCAGTCAATCAGACCATATTTATCCTTTGGCAGCTTCGCAAGCTCAAGCGCCATAGGATGCGGCGCCATGCCGGCCTTTTCTGCTGCGCCTACAACCTTTGTAGGGTCGCCTGTGCCAGCAACAGTCCCTGTGCTGTCAAGAAAAATTGCCTGTGAAGGGTCAATCTGCGGAGCCTTTGCTGCCGGCGCTTTTTCAGCAGGTTTTGCCGCAGGCTTTGCCGGCGCCGGCTCTGCTGGTTTTGCTTTTTCTACTACCTTTACTGGTTCTGTTTTTGGCGCTGCCTCTTTCTTCGTCTCCTTTGCTTCAGGCGCCTTGGCGTCCTTCTGTGTTGCGCAACTGCTTATTGCAAAAACTATAACTAATGCAAATACAATATGAATGAATCTATTTTTAAGGGTTATCATCTTTCATTCCTCCAGAATTTAGGTTTAATAGGTTGAACATTAAAAACCTATTTCGGCGGCGCCGGCGCCCCTGTTGTTAAAAGGCCTTCAGGATTCCCGCCCACTGAATGGCAGCGGCCGCACGTAAGCGGAGCCCATGCAATCCTGCCATTGTGGCACTTTCCGCAGTGGTTGCCTTTAATGATAGAGGACATATTTATATCGTTTGAACCTTTCTTCATAATAAAGATATCCTCATGGCACACCTTGCATTTAAACCTAACTCTGTGAAACCAGTGTGGAAACATTACTGCCTGCATACCCTGCTTTTCTGCCTGCTTATTTATAATGATATCGGCATACTCCGCATCTGCCTT
>MHEL01000125.1:0-7973 GCA_001803815.1 Nitrospirae bacterium RBG_19FT_COMBO_42_15
GTATCTGCAGGCGACGGGTCTGTAACATCTATGCCATCGCCTCGCGCCTTGATTACTGCCGGCAAAATCTCATCCCACTCCTCTGTGCCAAAGAGCTTTCCTTCTCCTGCGTGAGGATTTAAGGCAGCAAGCCCTATCCTCGGATTGGGTATCTTAAAATATTTCATTGCCTTGTTGGCAAGGAGGATGGTTTTATACACCCTGTCTTTATTAATATGCCTTGGCACATCCTTTAATGCGAGGTGTGTTGTGACAAGGATAACCCTTAATGGACCGCTCGCGAGCATCATACCAAAGTCTTTTGCTCCTGTAAGCTCTGCCAATAGCTCTGTATGGCCCCTGTACGGAAATCCTGATGCATTCATTACCTCTTTGTTTATTGGCGCTGTTGTCACCGCATCTATTATTTTATTCTGCGCAAGCTCTACCGCTTTTTTGATATAATCAACAACCGCCTTTCCTGCTGCCTTGCTTGGAAAGCCGAATTTTATCTGACCCTCATCAATATTTTTAAGGTCAATGACATTGATTGTATTATGATAGATAAAATCCTTTTTTATCTCCTGAGCTGCTTTAACAGCAAAGGGAAGTTTTAATAATTTTACCATGTCCTCTATTGTCTTTGCATCGCCAATTACAACAGGCTGGCAGAATTCATGCAGCTTTGCCTGATGAAATGCCTTTACAATGACCTCTGGTCCGATGCCGGCAGGGTCTCCCATGGTTATTCCTATAATCGGTTTTTTACTCATTTTGTTATTTTCTCCTCCATCCCAATTTTAGAACCTTGTTTGCCTGTATCTAAAGAGCTGAAATAGGGAAAGTCCTTAAAGCCGGTGATAAAGGCAACAATATTATACGGAACCTGCCTTTTTTTCTGATTGTATTTCTTTACCATTTCATTATAATCCTTTTTTTCATTATTCAGGCTGTTCTCAGTTATTGCCAATTCGTCTGAAACCTTGATAAATGATTGGTTCTCTCTTATTGACGGATGCATCTCAATAACACCCTGAAGGCTTGCAAGCGCATTTAAAAGGTCATTGGCAGCGGCAATCTTTTCTTCCTGCGTCTTTGCCCATGTAAGCCTTATCCGCGCATCCTCTGCTGTTTTCAGCATACGGCTCTCATCCTTATTTGAATAGCCGTGTATAATGCCTGTATGCCGAGGGACGAGATATGAGATGCGGTGGAGGTAGTTTTCAATCTGCGTCCATGATGATTTTATGCCTTCATCCAGTTTAACAAATTTATTGTACACACTGAAAAAGCCAAAGGAGGAGAGGGCGGTGATTATTAATATGGCTACTCCTATAATTTTTATTTTTTTCATTTTTAAAGAAGCCTATTTATTGCTTAATATTGCTGCCTTGCTATTTTGCCTGTATGGTTCTATATGCACAACAACATCTGTGATTTCAGCAAATCTTTTCTTCAGCTCCTGCTCAACAAAATAGGAGACATCATGCGCGTCATTAACGCTCATCTCAGGGTCAACCTTTACATGAAGGTCAACATATATATGGCCCTGCATGCCTCTTGTCCTTATCTTATGGCACTCCTTTACGCCCTTGACTGCCATTACAACATCCTTTATCCTATTGCCATTAATGACAGAGGCGTCCATTAATACATCTGAGCTCTCTCTTACTATCCTGTATCCTGTTCTGCCAATTATGATGGTGATTCCTGCGGCAGCCACTGCGTCAAGCATAGGATATCCCATCTTTATTGCAACAAGGGTTATTATAACAGATATAGAGACAAAGATGTCGCTCATTGTGTGCATTGAATCAGCAATGAGAAAGCTGCTCTTAAATTCCCTGCCCTTTTTCTTTTCATAAAGCATAACACCTATATTTACAGATAACGTAATCCCCATGATTACAAAGCTCGTTATGGTTGATTCAGGGTGATTGGGGGTGACGAACCTGTAAAGGCTCTTTTTTAGTATCTCAAAGCAGGTTATAAAAAGGAAGCCTGCAACAGCTAAGGATGCAAAGGTCTCAAATTTTCTATGGCCGTATGGATGGGATTCATCAGGCGGCTGCGAGGCTATCCATATGCCAATAAGCCCGATGACATTTGAGGAGCCGTCAAGCATGGAGTGGAAGCCGTCTGCTGTCATGCTTATAGAGCCGGATAGATAACCGTAGGCTATCTTTGCCCCTGCCACTGTCAGATTTAATATAAGGGTATACCACAGAACCCTCCTTATCTTACCGCTTGAATCCATAAGGAAATTATAATATAGCAGCAGCCTTGACGCAACAAAAAATCTTCTTTGTTTGACATAAACCTAAAATTCTGCTATTTTTAATAGAGAGGTATTTATGAGCGCACAATCAGCAATGAAGCTTGAAAATGCAAATTATGAGAGGGTGATACTTGCAATTGAAAGATTGACAGTAGCAAACCCGAAATATTGCCAATGCATGAGATGCAGGCTTGATGTAACAGCAATTGCCCTAAACGGTCTTCCGCCAAAGTATTTTATATCCCCCTCATCAATGGAGATAGAGGAGCTTGCATCGCCTATCTTAATGGTAGAGGCATCTGTATTATACGCGCTTGAGAGGGTGTCCGGGCATCCGCACCATCAGAGGCCGGAACCTAAAAAGGCAAGCGATAACATAAAAAAAACATCCGAAAAAGTTGCAGAAAAAGATATTGAATAATATTATAAGCATAAGGAGGGATTTATTATGAAAAGGATTTTATATGCAGCGTCAATAATAATGGCGGTCTTAATGCTCTTTGGCGCTGACGCATGGGCAAAAAAAGACAAGTTTGTAGAGAGCAAGGAATATAAGGAGAAAAAGGATGCGACAGGTTTTATAAAAAACTATGAAGGAATGGAAGAGGGCGATGATGTTAAGTGGGTCTATGTAAAGCCAGGCGTGAAGTTCGGAAAATATGACAGCGTAAAGATAGAATCCTTTGATACCATTGCAAACAAATCAAATAAGGATATTCAGAAGGGTCTGAAGGAAAACTTTGACACATCCTTTAAAAGAATTGGCAAGAATGTATCTGGTTCAGGTCAGTTAATAATAAAGGGCGCTATGTATAAGGTTGAGGAATACGATGTTGGTAAAAAGATAGGCACGAGTTTCATTCCTTTTGCAGGCGGCATCGTATCCCGTACTCAGGGCAATCCAACAGTTGGTGTAGAGCTGATATTAATTGATGCAGCAACAAAAGAGGAGGTTGCAAGGATAAGACACGAGGCGCAGGACTCGTCCTTGCACTCTGCATCAGCAGAGGTTGCAGACGATATTGCCAATTTTGTGAGAGACAATAAGTAGTTCACGCTGAAAAACGCCCATCTGCTTTGTTAGGACTTCGGGGCTGCATCCTCACATACCTAAGAGTATGCTGCGGTGCAACCCCTTGTCCTTTCTCGCATCTGGAACATTTTTGAGCGTGAATCCTGTCAAAAAAAAATAAAAGGCTACACCTTTATTATCCTGTATTTAATAGCATAATACAATATCAGCCCTGCTAAAAATCCAACACCAATATTCCATAGCGAAATCCCTGCTGTTGCGAGCATAACGTAGGCATCCTCCTTTTCCCAGCCGATGCCTTTTGCGACAGACGCCAGCTCAAGCCCGGCAAAACAGAGGATGACGCCCAAGATGCCGGCAGGAAAGATCTTAAACAGCACAGCCACAGAGTCAGAAAAAAAGAGGCCGATAATAACAAGCATCACGCCAAGAATAACAAGTGCGCCGCCTGTTTTAGCTCCGAACCTTACATGGCCTGCCATGCCGCCAGCGCCATGGCACAGCGGCACGCCGCCGATTGCTGTTGAGAAGATATTCATAAATCCATGGTCTATTGCTATTGTCCTTTCCTTTACCTTTTTATTTGGAAAGAGCCTGTTATTTTCTGCAGTGATTGCTATTATGGCATTCCCAAGCGTAAGGGGGATCTGGGGAATGCCAAGCATCAATATTCCATTTATCATGCCCTCTCTGTCTATGTTTAAAATGCCAAATTCAGGCAGCCTTAAATGCATGCCTGTTTTTATTAATTCAGAAAAGAGTTCAGGAGCGCGAATAAAGGATATGATGATGCCAAATAAAAGAAGGAGGAGCATTGCAGGGAATCTTGTATTTGTAAGGAATAAAAAGGTTATTACAACCCCGATAATACCAATAATAGGCTCAGCAGCTATCATTTTTATCCCGTCATAAATAAATGAAAGACCGAGTCCAAGCATTATGCCGATTACAACCGGCTTCTTTGTGATCCTTGCAAGTATGTCAATGGCTCCGCTTAATCCCATTATTAGCCAGAGGAGTCCGGTAAAAATCCCTGATCCCCATATCATACCATGTGTAACAAGCTCTGGATTTGCAATAGCAGCGCCGCCGATTGCCTTCATAGGCTGGATTGGCATTGGCGTCTTGAAATATAAACCGGCAAAGATTTTAAACAGGCCAAATGATAGAAGGATGCCGAGCGGGTCCATCTTATTGATGGTGATATAGCCGACTACAAAAGGTATGAAAGTTCCTAAGTCGCCAAATGCGCCAGCAAATTCCATCCTGTTATATTTATTGCCGCTGATTTTCATTTTATAATTCTGCCAGCCTCTCTCTTAACCTCCTCCATTACCTTTTTTAACGGTATCCCCTTTTTAATAGCAATCCTTTTGCAGTCCTCGTATTCTGGGTTTATGCCTAATATCTCTTTATCATCAAAAGCTATCTTCACACGCGCCCTTCCATATTTTGTCCTTATCTCTTTTATCTCCCTTTCAACCTTGATCCTTCCTATCTCCTGAACCCTCATGCCAATGGATGTGGTCTCTCTAAAGATGATATCCGACAGCTTTTTTACATCATCCTTTTTTGCAAGTACGCTTAACATTGTCCCAGGCCGGCCCTTTTTCATTATAATTGGCGTAAGATAAACATCCAAAGCGCCTGATGCAAAGAGTATATCCATCACATATTCATAGAGCTGAGGGTTCATGTCATCTATGTTTGTCTCAAGCAGGATAGTGTTTTCTTCCTTTGCAGGATTTTTAATCTCACCGACAAATATTCTTAACAGATTCGGCATATCAGGCGAGTTAAATGTCCCTGCGCCATAGCCGATAGACTTAATATCCATCTTTCGCATTGGCCCAAAGTCCTTTGAAAGTGTGCTGATGATTGCTGCGCCTGTTGGTGTTGTCAGCTCCATCTTTGTATCTGTGGAATAGGCAGGTATGCCTTTTAAAAGCTCTGCTGTGGCAGGCCCGGGGACAGGAAGCATTCCATGGGCTGATTTAATATAACCTGAGCCGGTATTTATTGCCGATGCACTAATGTTTTCAATCCCTAATATTTTAAGACCAATTACTGCGCCAGTTATATCAACAATTGCATCTACTGCGCCTACCTCATGAAAATGGACATTGTTTATGCTTGTCTTATGAACCTTTGCCTCTGCCTTTGCCAGCCTTTCAAAGATACTGATTGCATTATTTTTGATTGACTTGTCAAGTTTGCTATCGCTTAATATTTTTTTAATATCTGAAAGCCTGCGCTCTTTTTGCCTCCCTTTTACAATTACATCAACCTTTGTTGCAGCAATCCCGTTCTTTTTCACCTTCTTTGCAAAAATGTCATAATTATCAATTGGAAGTTTTGATAGATATGATTTTAATTCTTTAAGGCTCAGGCCCGCATCAATTAATGCGCCGAGCGTCATATCGCCGCTTATTCCAGAGAAACAGTCAAAATATGCTGTTCGCATAAAAGAAGTATAACCCTTCTCTTTTTTATGTTCAAGAGAAAGTTTTAGGATAAAGTTACCACTGTAACCCCTGCTCCGCCTTCTGACTGCTCACCGCTTCTAAAACCTTCCACAAGCCGATGGCCTGAGAGATGCTCACGAACCGCCTTTGAAAGTATCCCGGCTCCGGTGCCGTGGATTATTGTAACCTCTGAAAAGCCTGCAAGCACAGCATGATTAAGAAACTTCTCAAGCCTTGGGATAGCCTCATCAACACGCAAGCCAATAAGGTTTATCTGTGCTGCAACTGCCTCCTCTGAGGCGCTTACGAGGATACCGCCTTTTTCTGCTTTTACAACCTTTCCTTTTTTGCGGCCAACATCAGATAAAGGCACCTCCATCTCCCATTTTTCTGTCTTTATCTTTACACGGCTGCTCTTCTTTAAGAGCTTTGTAATAACTGCATCGCTTCCAATGGATTTTATAAATACCGCGTCCCCCTCCTTTAGCTCATCCATTGAGAGCGTCTCTGTGTCAGCGCTTTTATATTCCCTTATTTTTTCAATTGCCTGCTCATGCACAGTGGAGGCCTTTCTAAGGATTATCTTTGCCTTATCCTTTTCAGCCTTTTTGATTTCTTCAAGCAGGCTGTTCATCTGCCTTTTTGTGTCTGCGATAATCTCTGATGCATCTTTATATGCCTTTGCAAAGAGCTCTTTCTTTTTTGCCTCTGCATCTTTTAATAATCTACCAAGCTTTTCTTCCCTCTCTGTCAATTCCCTTTCATGCTTCTTCATGTCTCCAGCAGAATCCTCATAATGCCTTCTTTTCTGCTCAAGGTCGTGCAGGAGGTTTTCAAGCTCTGCCCTTCCTTTGCCGAGCATAATCCTTGCGGATTCAATAATTGACTCCGGCATACCGTATCTTTTTGCAGTTTCTATTGCAAATGACTGTCCCGGCTCGCCGATCCTTAATCTGTATAATGGCGCAAGGGTCTTATGGTCAAACTCCATAGAGGCATTTACCATGCCCTCTGTCTTATGCGCAAACACCTTTATATCTGTCAGATGTGTTGTGGCAAATATTAAAGAGCCTTTTGCTTTTAGCTCCTTTAATATGGCGCAGGCAAGCGCAGCGCCTTCCTCCGGGTCTGTGCCTGTGCCAAGCTCGTCTATCAAAACAAGCGTGGATGAATCCGCCTTTTTAAGAAACTCCATCATATTTGACAGATGAGCAGTAAAGGTAGAGAGGTTGTCTGCAATTGACTGCCTGTCGCCGATATCAACGAGCAGGTTATGAAAAAGCGGGATGGTTATTGAAGAATCCGCAGGAACAGGCATGCCTGATAATGCCATAGCAGAAAGCAGTCCAATGGTCTTTATTGTAACACTCTTTCCCCCTGCATTCGGCCCTGTTATCACCATTACACTCTTATCCTCTCCAATGTTTACATCAATAGGCACAATATCATTCATCCTGTTCTTCTGCGCTGATGAATAAAGCAGAAGCGGATGCCTTGCCTTTGAAAGCTTTAATATGTTCTGCTCATTTATCTCCGGTATCTGCATCCTGAATCGGTCTGCAAACATGGCAATACTCTTAAGCATGTCAAGATAGACAAGTGTCCCAAACTCATCTTTAATCTCATCAGCCTGCTTTCTAATCTGTAAACCGAGCACCTTGAGGATTCTTATCTCCTCTGCCTTTTCGTCTGCAATGATATTTTCAAGCTCATTTGAAAGTCCAATGATGCTTATAGGCTCAACAAATGCTGTCTCGCCTGTCCTTGATACATCATGCACAACGCCCTGCACATGGCCTTTGGAATCCATCCTTACAGGGATGACCCATCTGCCTGATCTCTGGGTGATAAAATTATCCTGAAGAAAGGCTGCTGTGTTTTCATCCCGCGTTATCTCCTCAAGGCTCTTTCTTATCTTTGTCTCAATCCTCCTCTTTTCTCTCCTCAGGTTTGATAATTCATGGGATGCGCTGTCAAGGATGCCTCCATCTTTATCAATAGAGCGCCTAAGGATATTCAGCAGCTCAGGCATTCCTGTCAGATTTTTTATAAGCTTATTAAGGTTAATGAGAGAATTATCTTCTTTAATCTGCCTTGCTGCATTATACGCAGAACTTAAAAGGTCCATCAGCCAAACAAGCTCAACAGTTTCAGGGACAGCGTCTTTTGGCTGAACCTTCTGCAGGAGAGGCTCAATATCCCTGAAAGGGAGTATATC
>MHEL01000125.1:8031-8210 GCA_001803815.1 Nitrospirae bacterium RBG_19FT_COMBO_42_15
TCTATTTCCTGTTTGCTTGAAAGCGGCGCAATTGATAGGATGGCATTCCTTGATGCGTCGCTCCTTGCATATTGAGCGATTATCTCAAGGAGCTTATTGAATTCAAGGGAGAGAAGCGGGTTCTGTAAAATCATAGAACGATTTACTCCTTGCGGGACAATATTCTAAAGGTTTCTTCA
>MHEL01000125.1:8251-8505 GCA_001803815.1 Nitrospirae bacterium RBG_19FT_COMBO_42_15
TTTTTTAGTAGCACGGTAAATTATTCTAAATCTGCTTACCCGAAAGCTTCTTAACCCTGCAAGCTCGTCTTTTAAGGCCTTTCCTGCTTCCGGGTCTGATAAGATTATCTGCAGAGATGACTTAACCTTCTTCTTTAGATGCGGGTGCATGCGCCGGATAAGTTCAGCTACATTATCAGGGACACGCAGTTTATTCAGCGTCTGTTTCATATTTAAAAGGTACTACTAAAACAGCTCCTCAAGCGTGTAAAGGC
>MHEL01000125.1:8563-8954 GCA_001803815.1 Nitrospirae bacterium RBG_19FT_COMBO_42_15
CAGTCTCCTTCAGGCTCTCAAACTCATCAGGGCTTATTATAACAGCAGCAGGAGAGCCGTTCTTTGTTATTAAAACCTCCTCATCTGTTTTGCTGACAATCTCTACAAGTCCGCTCAGCTTCATTTTCGCCTCTGACAATGATAATGTCTTCATTATAATAGACCTCCATTTAGGTTGACCAGAATTATGGTCATTTTAGCAAAAGACGTGCAGGATTGTCAAGAAATACGCCGTTTCTTATTATCTTTATTCCCGCCCCATGCGGTGTTTGATGTCGTAGCTGTTAAACGTCCAACTCTGCAGCCGACTTTGCACCAAGCATATTGAGGTTTTTGTTGGCATCCGAGTCAAATGTAAAAACAGGCTTGTTCCATAATTTTTCTTTGGATA
>MHEL01000125.1:8997-9639 GCA_001803815.1 Nitrospirae bacterium RBG_19FT_COMBO_42_15
ATCCTTACAAGCAAAATTTACTAATAATTTACTTCAAAAAACATTTCTATTCATAATAATTTTGAATAGATTTGGAATAGACTCTGAATAGATTATTAAGGTAAAACATATCGGGCCCACCGTTTTTTCCCTTGTTTTTTCAATTTCCCTGAAGAATCTAACTTACTAAGAAGATACCAAGCCCTTGATATCTTAATACTAAGAAGCTTTCTGCATTTTTCATTATTAATACTGCCATGTTTTCTAACATACTCAATAATTCTCTCCTCATCTGTTTGCGGAAGTTGAGGGATTGCGATTTCTACGGGTACGGTCAATGTATAATAAGCCCATCTTCTTGTTTTGTGTTGTTTAATTAATCCCGCTTGAACCAGATTTCCCAGTTCTCGGTTTGCGGCAACGGAATCTGTATGATTGAGACGCTGATAATCACTGTTTGAAATTTGCTGATTATTTCTTAAATAAATTAAAGATAGCCTTTGGCGGTCATTGAGCGGCAGCGATGCAAATTGATTGAGCCATGTAACAGCTTCAGGTCCCATCAATGTATGGCTCCGAAACATTATCCAGAAAGACGTCCTTTTATCCTGTAACCGCGGCGGTTCCAAATTTGCTTTTCGCATTGCTTCAATCATTGTTTTA
>MHEL01000125.1:9686-10496 GCA_001803815.1 Nitrospirae bacterium RBG_19FT_COMBO_42_15
GTAGACTGTTCTTCCTCAATATTTTCTTCTGTAACATTGCCATACAATCCACCAGGACTCTGTATTTCAAGTCTATCTGCAAAAAGCCTGATCTGGATATAACTGCCACGCGCAAAATGGCTATAATCGCGGTGTGCCACAGCATTGACAATTGCTTCCCGTACTGCTTCCTCAGGATATTCAGGAATATCACGCCTGTAAAGCCCGTCTATTAGACTACTTTTACGAATGCTTGCAATTACATAATTTACAGCACCTTCAACCATCACTGGGATTGTCCCCTCAAAACTTCTATTGTCTAAAAACCGCTCGCCTCGTGGTGTCTTTTCTGTTTCGGTTGTTCCATAATATTGCAAAAAGGTGATAATCAATTGAGGCTCAAAAGCCTGCGGATAATTGCCGAACATAAGCAAGCCAGCCAAAGTAGGACGAAGAACTTCGTTTACCTTCTTGATAATTCGCAATTGGATAATTACTTGCTCAAAAGAGTGGTTTAAATAATTTGCCTGAGGCCTTAAACGCTTAAGGTCATCTATGTAATTTTTAAGATTTTTAATGTTCAGGTCGCCAAGTGTAGCATTGGAAACAGGGTCTTCATCAAAAATCGGCTGTGTACGAGCGCTGACATAACCAAAGATTTCATAATCAGTCATAGTACGGTTGGTATTGCCAACCCGAATATAAGAGCCCTTCTGTAAACCAGCTGGTTTATAGAAGCATGGCTTTTGCTCTGCTGCAAGTCCAGAAATTTCAACTGCTACTAATGTTTTACCGGCAACCTCCATTACAGTAAAAGCAGGCCGCAATGAA
>MHEL01000126.1 GCA_001803815.1 Nitrospirae bacterium RBG_19FT_COMBO_42_15
CTTCTTTGATATCAAGCGGTATGCCTCTATTGCATCTCTTACATTTGATGCCTTAAGAGAGACCTTTATATTAAAATAATTCAGCCCTTCAAATATCTTTATATGCCTCAATGCAGATTCAGCCATTGCAGATGGCGTGGGATGGCCGTATTTCTTTAACAAATCCTTTTCAAGAGAGCCTGCATTAACACCTATGCGGACAGGCATATCCTTTTCCTTTAAAGCAGAGACCACTGCCTCTATCTTTTTCTTATTCCCTATGTTTCCCGGATTTATCCTCAGGCAGTCAACACCCTGTTTAATCGCCTCTAATGCAAGGCGGTAGTCAAAATGTATATCTGCAATCAATGGTATTTTTATCTGTTTCTTTATTTCACCAAGAGCCTCTGCTGCCTTTTTATCAGGAACTGCCACACGGACTATCTCGCATCCTGCATCTTCAAGCCTTTTTATCTGTGCAACTGTAGCCTTAACATCAGATGTATCCGTATTGGTCATTGATTGAACAGATATAGGCGCATTGCCGCCTATCTTTACATCGCCGACCTTTATCTGCCGTGTCTTTTTTCTATTAATAAACATAATAATTAAAAAAAATCCTAAATCCAAATATCTAAATCCTAAACAAATCCAAAACTCTAAATTCAAATATCCAAACTTTCTGAATTTTAGATTTCTGTCATTTGATATTATTTAGAGTTTACTTATTTATACCGAATACCCGATAACCATCCTAAAAAAATCCAGTATCTGGCCTGAATACCGCATAATATCATTATAAAGCGTGAACACTATCAACATAATAATAATCGCAAGACCTATCCTTTGGGCAATCTCCATCTTTTTTAAATCCAGAGGCTTGCCCATTATTCCTTCAATAGCAAAAAACAACAGATGGCCGCCATCCAGAATAGGGACAGGCAGAAGATTTATTATTGCAAGGTTTATGCTGACAAGGGCAATAAAAATCATTACGCTCAATACGCCGGCAGACGCAGCCTTGCCTGCCATATCAGCAATCATTAATGGCCCGCCTATCTCCTTAACTGAGACAACCCCCTGCACCATTTTCACCAAGCCCACTACTGTAAGCTCTGTCCATCTCCATGTCTCAAGCGCGCCGTAATAAACTGCATATACCGGATTGATCTTTTCCACAATAAACTTGCCTGCATTCATTACGCCAATCTGGCCTACCTCTTTCTCTTCGCCAAATATGGTCTTTGTCTTTTTCGTTTCAGGTATAACCCTAATCTCAATCTGCTTACCTTCGCGTTCAACAGCAAAAAGGAGGCTCTTCCCCGTACTCTTTCTGACAATCTCTACCATTTCATCCCACGATTTTATGGGCTTTTCATCAATAGATTTAATAATATCATCCTTCATAAAGCCTGCTGCCTTAGCAGGAGTCCCTTCTGCTATCTCGCCGAGCTGTGGGAGATTTATATGAATACCATTAAAGCTGACAATCGTGAAAATCACAAAGGCAAGGAGAAGATTGAACACAGGGCCTGCTGCTACAATTGCCGCCCTTCTTGCAGGGCTCTTGTGTATGAATGACCTTTCCTTATCCTCTTCGCTTATCTCCTCAGGGCTCTGCACCTTTAAGTCCTCCTGCCCAATCATCTTTACATATCCGCCGAGCGGAAATATGGATATTACATACTCTGTTTCCCCTCTTTTCCACCCAATAAGTTTTGGCCCAAAACCAAGGGAGAATTTTAAGACACCGACACCCATCCACTTTGCAAGAAGAAAGTGGCCGAGTTCATGGACAAATATCAAGACACCTAATACAATCAAAAATGAAATTACTGTATTCATCTAATTAACACCTCTTTATAAAATCTTCTGCGTGCTCCCGCGCCCATCGGTCTGCTAAAAGCACATCCTCTATTGTAACAATATCCTGCCTGATATGTCTACTCATCACCTTTTTTATAATCTTCGATATATCAAGAAACCCTATCTCCTCTTTCAAAAACGCCCTTGCTGCAGCCTCGTTCGCAGCATTAAGCACAGCAGGCATTGTGCCGCCTATATCCAACGCCTCATAGGCATATGAAAGACATGGAAACCTCTTTATATCCGGTTTTTTAAATGTCAGGCTTCCTATCTTTGCAAGGTCAAGCGTCGGAAACCCGCCGTTTAAACGAGCGGGATAGCTTAAGGCATACGAAATAGGTATCCTCATATCAGGCACGCCGAGCTGTGCAATAACAGAGCCGTCAATATATTCTACCATAGAATGCACAATACTTTCAGGATGAATTAACACATCTATCTTTTCCGATGGAATATCAAAGAGCCAGCGCGCCTCTATAACCTCCAAACCCTTATTCATCAGGGTAGCAGAGTCTATTGTTATCTTTTTGCCCATCTTCCAGTTTGGATGCCTTAAGGCATCCTTTGGCTTAATCAATCTTTTTCCTGAAAGCGGCGTATTATAAAACGGGCCGCCTGACGCAGTTAATATCAATCTCTTAACATTTTCATTCTTATAGCCGCCGAGCGCTTGCAAGATAGCGCTGTGCTCGCTGTCAACAGGCAGTATCTTTCCCCCCCTTTTTTTTGCCTCCTTAGTAACAATCTCTCCTGCCATTACAAGGGTCTCTTTATTTGCTAACGCAACATCCTTTCCAGCGCGAATGGCTGCAACAGTAGGCACAAGGCCTGCTGCGCCGACAATAGCAGATAAAACCAAGTCAGCCTCTGGGAAAGCAGCAGCGCTTATCATCCCCTCTATGCCTGCATGTATTTCAACATCATAATCCCTGTATCTCTGTCTTAATCTCTCTGCTGCATCTTCTTTTAATACAGAAACAATCTTTGGTCTAAAGGTTTTTATCTGTTTTTCAAGGAGCGCAATATTCTCGCCTGCAGTAAGCCCGACTATCCTGAACCTGTCCGGGAATCTGCTTGCCACATCAAGCGTGTTTACGCCTATTGAACCTGTTGAACCTAAAATTACAATATTTTTCATTTACCCCTTAACAAAACTCATGTAATAATAAAGAAGCGGCGCTGTAAAAAGCAGGCTGTCTACCCTGTCCAGCATCCCGCCGTGTGCTGGAATCAGAAGGCTTGAATCCTTTACGCCTGCGCTCCTCTTTAATAAAGACTCAGAAAAATCCCCCAACTGGCTGATTATGCCAAACGAAGCGCCAAGAATAATGGCA
Source organism: Nitrospirae bacterium RBG_19FT_COMBO_42_15 (assembly GCA_001803815.1). Taxonomy (GTDB): domain Bacteria; phylum Nitrospirota; class CAKKRA01; order 9FT-COMBO-42-15; family 9FT-COMBO-42-15; genus 9FT-COMBO-42-15. Next base: position 3,180 of record MHEL01000126.1, read on the forward strand.
TCCGTACCTGTTAAATATGAAAAGAACCAGTGCCTTGCTATAAATGCCATTAAGATGCTGAATGCAAAACAGCCAAAGGCGCCTTCATATGTCTTTTTTGGGCTTATTACATAGGAGAGCCTGTGCTTTCCAATATATGTGCCTGCATAATATGCGCCTGCATCGCCTGCCCATGTAACAAGAAAGAGAAAGAATATAAGGCTCTGTCCGTTCTCCATACCGCGAAGAAGGATTATATGGCCCATGAGCCAGCCTATATAGAATATCCCGAAGAATGTAATAGAAACATCAATTAGGGCTGATTCTATATTTTTAACAGTAAAGAGATGCACAACAAGAACAAGGATAAGTATTATGCTTACTGATATAGTCGGCGAGGCATGGCTGTTTGAGGCATAAAAACTTATTGCAAGCAGGAAACCGCATGTAATGCCAAGAGCAATGGAGACATTTATCCTCTCTTTATAAAAGAGCCTGTAAAACTCATATTGCCCGATCATAATTCCGGCTGCAAGCAGGATAAAAAAAGGCAAAGAAGAAAAATATTTTACAAGTATATAAAATAGAGGGGCAAAGACAACAGTAACAATAACCCGCTTAAGACCCACCATTACCTCCTATTGACCTGCTCGCCTGTGAGGCCAAATCTTCTTTCCCTTCTCTGGTAATCTATTATGGCAAGAAGCATCTCACGTCTCCTGAAATCAGGCCAAAGGGTCTTTGTAAAATGGAGCTCTGTATAAGCAAGCTGCCACAAAAGAAAATTGCTTATACGGCTCTCACCGCTTGTCCTTATCATTAAATCAGGGTCAGGAAGGCCATGCGTATTAAGATATTTGGCAAAAAACTCCTCAGTAATCTCCTCCATGGATATCTTATTATCCTTAAGGTCATTTGCCAGCAGCTTTGCAGCATCTGTTATCTCTGCCCTGCCGCCGTAGCTCAGCGCCATATTAAGAATAAGTTTTTTATTATCCCTTGTCTCATGGGCCGCCTTTTCAATCCATCTCCTTGCAGACTCAGGAAGCTCTTTTATCCTGCCTATGGTCTGGAATCTGATATTATTTTCCATCATCTCCTTCAGCTCGCTTTGAAGATATTTCTCAAGCAGCCTCATCAGGGCATTTACCTCTACCTCAGGCCTCCTCCAGTTCTCTATGGAAAAGGCGTAAAAGGTTAGCGCCTTTATGCCAAGTTCAATAGAGACCTTTATAATCTCCCTTACAGATTCTATCCCTTCCTGATGACCTGCTATCCTCGGAAGAAACCGCTCCCTTGCCCATCTGCCGTTTCCGTCCATAATAAAGGCAACATGCCTCGGCAGCCTCTCTTTATCAATAAGGGATAACAGTTCGTTATCATCCATCTGTTCAACATCCCTGTCTTTTATGATATCATTAAACATTATCGCCTTGCTCCATTACCCCTTCCTATCCCCTCTCTGGAAGGTTATATATTATAAAATCACTCTTAGTTTTAAACAACTCCTCTATCTTAGATGTGCTTAATATCGGCGAGGTCGCTAAAATAAGCCTGTCAAATCCCTCATTGGTAAGATCCGCTATTGTAAAGTCATCAATAAATCCTGAAACCCTTTTTATCTTCCACACCTCATTCAATGCTACGCCGTTCCAGTGAAATACATACATCTCGCCATAGAGGTATCCTCTGAATGCCTCAAAGGCATAGGTTGACGCAACATTTTTGCTGAGTATGAGCTCTAATCTGCCGTCTCCGTCAATATCCTTAACAATCAGCCTGCCTTTAATCGCAACACTCTTCTCCTTTGCGCCTGCTATATCATCTACAAAGTCAAAATCAAAGGATGTATCATATCCGCCGTACCTGTCAGGGCTTCTCCATACCTGTTTTCCATCCATGGAATAAATCCTGATATACTCTGTATCATCAATTGCAATAATCTCTTCGTCCCCATTGCCGTCAAGGTCGGCAATTGTAAAGCCATATATATTCACACCCTTTGGAAGGGGAAATCTCTCGCCATCTTTATATTTTGTCCCGTCCCATTCGCATCTTTTTACATCCCCATAAAACGGCGTTTTATTGCCGATCTCCTGGCACAGGAGGATGCTGTCGCCGCTTGTCATGGTCTGCACCCTGAGAAAATATTTCATGTCCTTTTGAATCTTTTTAAACTCGCCGTCCCTCCATTCAATAACATAGGAATATAATTTGTCCTTAATCAGATTGGTTACAAATATCTCTGCCTTGCCATCCTTATTTATATCTGCAATATCTATATAAAGCTGATTATATGCCCTCTTTGCATCTTTTTCCTCCCACATCAGGACAAACTTTCCGTCAGCATAGCGGTAGACCCTTATTTTATTCCCATTGCTTACAACTATCTCATTCTTTCCGTCTCCGTCTAAATCCCCGACAGATACCCACCTTACGCCAAATGGAATCTCTTCCTTCTTCCAGAACTCCTTCTTCTTTAGTACAAATGCCTTGAACTGGGGATCATCCTCCATTGGCAAAGGACCCTTTGGCGGCACCCTTAGTATTGCAGTAAGGCTGGCTATTTGACTATTATTGGGAAGCGTAATAATCTCTGCTGTAAAGAGCGTCTTATCCTTTGACGCTGAAGTTTTTACAAATAATATATTAGAAACCTTAAAGGCATCGCCAACCCTTCTTGCTATTTCTTCCTTGCCTTCATTTGGATGCCCCTTTAATATCTTATCCACATCCCCGCCAGAGACTATTGTAAATCTGCCTGTCTCCTCAAGTGCATCTGCAAACTGGTCAATGATAAATATATTTGTTTCTGAGGTGGCAGGAATAACCGCAGCCTTTATCTTGCCTGCTGTAAGCCTGACCTTATCGCCCTGTTTTACATTATCCTTTTTTCCGCTGGCTAATATGCCTGCAGATGACTCCTGTTCAACTGTCTTTAACTCAATATATCCGATTTCATCTTCGTGCCTGCCGAGCGGCTCCTTTGTAACAGGATGAAATATCTCCTCGCCCTCTCTTGTAACAGACAAAATCATACCGGGGAGAAGCCCTTTATCCCTGCCGATGTTTATTTTGATGCTGCTTTTGCCTGCTGAAACAACTCTGCCCTCTGCCTTTGGGAAGTATGTCTCAAAGACCTTTACAATCTCATCAAGCCTTGCCTCAATTACATCTGCCGCTTCATTTATCCTTGTAAAAATCAAAAACAAGAAAACAAAAAGAAACAGAAAAAACCTGATTGCCTTTATCATCTAACTAACACACCTCTTAACAGGTTGTACGCCTGTCTTGTTATTTATAAACAAGGGGTTACAGCCCCTTTTTAAATAATCCCTTGCATCCCCTAATCAAAGGGGAACATTGGAGATTGTTGAAAAGTTTATAGGTTTTAGCAAAAAAAGTCAACAGCAAAGAAGAATTGAACAGAAGGCTATTTCTGCCGCCATGTAAGGTAGGCATGAAACTGCCTGAGGTGGTCACTGTTTTCAATCACAAAGTCCATGTTGGAGATAATGAGCATCCCTGCATTCACAAGCCGCTCTACAATAGGTTTCACTGCATCAATCTTCAGGCCTGCCATGCCTGCGAGATAATCATAGGTTACTGGATAATTTATTCTGACGCCGTGAGGCTCCTCTATGCCGTAATCGTCAGAGAGCTTTAATATGGCATCTACAACGCGGCTTGCATCATCTCTTAAGAGAAGGGCTTCAATCTTGTTATTTGTCTCCCTCAGCCTGCTTGAGAACTTTATAAGCATCTTAATTGCTATGGTAGGGTTTTTGGAAAACATCGGCTCAAAGTTTTCTTTATCTATTACAATTACCTCTGCTTCCTTATTTGCAATGGCAGATGCAGAGCGCGGCGCATTCTCAAGAAGCGACATCTCGCCAAAGAAATCGCCTTTTTCCATAATCGCAAGAACAACCTCTGCGCCCCTTATATTCTTGACAATCCTCACCTCGCCGGAGAGGAGAACATACATGTGCTCGCCTCTCTCCCCTTCTTTAAATATTACTGCATCCTTTGGAAAGCGCCTCTTAAACTTCTCAGAAATCCCCTTTATCTCTGTCATAGGTTATCTCCCTTAATAGAATAACCCCCTTAGTCCCCCTTTAATAAAGGGGGATATAGTGGGTTACTTAACCTTTATACTGTTCCTCTCCAACATCCCCTTTACACTCGGAAAGACATCTATATTTGTATGCGGCAGAAAGAGCGCAGAGACATACTCATCCATAAAGGAGCGGGAAACAGAAAGCTCTAAATATGTCATTCTCTTTGCAATTCCCTCTGCCTCTTTTCTCAGGTGCCTTGATATAAGCGAAAGATATGCGCCCATTATGGATGTATTTCCAAGAAACTTGAATTTATCAATAGGCAGATCCGGAAGCAGGCCTATTGTTATTGCCCTCTCCACATCTATATAATTCCCGAAACCGCCTGCAATCAATATCTTGCTGACATCATTAAATGTATAGCCGACCTCTTTTAGCAATATTGCAAGGCCTGCGTATATAGCGCCCTTTGCACGGATGATATTGTCTATATCAGGCTCTGTTAGCGCAATATCCTGCTCAAACCCTGCATCCTCTTTCCATACAAGGACATACTCCGGCCCGTTCTCTCCGCTCCTCACCCTCTTTGAACCTATATCAATCTGAATCTTGCCGCGCAAATCTACAACGCCTGCTAAAAACATCTCTGCTATTGCGTCTATCATGCCTGACCCGCATATACCTGTCGGCTTCACATTGCCTATCACCTTATAGCTTGCCTCATAGGTCTCCCTGTCTATTGTAACCTGCTCTATTGCGCCATTCATTGCCCTCATGCCGAATTTCACGCCGCCGCCTTCAAAA
>MHEL01000127.1:0-502 GCA_001803815.1 Nitrospirae bacterium RBG_19FT_COMBO_42_15
AGAAAGGCGCAAAGGTAACAGTAGCAGTTGCATACAGGAGCATAAAGCCAAAAGGAAATACTGAGAAGATAATCAATTCATTCAAGGATAAAAAGATTGATATTGTTACCTTCACAAGCTCATCAACTGTAAAGAACTTTGTGGAGATGTTTGAAAAAGAGGATTACAGGGCATTATTGAATGGTGTAAAGGTTGCGAGCATAGGCCCTATTACTGAAAAGACAGCAAGCGAATTGGGGATTAAGACAGATATTATGCCAAAGGCATACACAATACCAGCATTAACAGGGGCAATAGTGGAATACTTTAGGCAAAAGGCTAAAGGAGAAAAACAAAAGGCTAAAGGAGAAAAAGACAATGATTGATATTACAAAACTTTTTTGCGGCGCAGATACAACAGGCGACCCGTTAAGGTACGGCCACAAAAGGGGACACGGCCACGGAACACCGCATGCAACAGAGAAAATAGAGCATGAAGTCCCAGCATCTGCGAAAGAAAGAA
>MHEL01000127.1:553-805 GCA_001803815.1 Nitrospirae bacterium RBG_19FT_COMBO_42_15
ACTGCTACACAGATTCTCACAACGAGGATTATCCGGGGGAGCTGACAACTGATGAGGCAAAGGCAATGATTAAGGATCTATCAGGCTTTAAGATACCTGCGCTCCTTTTATCAGGCGGCGAGCCTCTTATGAGAAAAGACCTTTTTGAGCTTGCAGACTATGCAAGGGGCCTCAACATGCGGCTTACACTCTCAACAAACGGGACATTGATAGACCAGAAGAATGCGAAAAGGATAAAGGAGACCGGCTTCA
>MHEL01000127.1:826-1146 GCA_001803815.1 Nitrospirae bacterium RBG_19FT_COMBO_42_15
ACGGCATTGGCGAAATCAATGATAAGTTCAGGGGCATGGAAGGCGCATTTGACTTAGCGCTTCGCGGCGTGAGAAACTGCATGGAGGTTGACCAGAAGGTAGGTCTGAGATTAACTTTGACAAGAAGAAATTATGAAGACCTTCACAACATCTTTGACTTTATTGAAAAGGAGGGCATCCAAAGGGCATGCTTCTATCATCTGGTTTATGCAGGAAGGGGAAGCGAAATCAGAAAGGATGACCTCTCACACGAGGAGAGCCGTCAGGCACTTGATATAATCCTTGAAAGGACAATGGACTTTCATAAGCGCGGCCTGAAA
>MHEL01000127.1:1209-6826 GCA_001803815.1 Nitrospirae bacterium RBG_19FT_COMBO_42_15
ACAGACCCAAAGAGGGCAGAGGAGATTTATAAGCTTATGGAGTGGAACGGCGGGGGCGCAAATTCATCCGGCGTTGCAATCGGCAATATTGATTTCTTCGGCAATGTCCATGCAGACCAGTTCTGGCAGGACTATTCATTCGGCAATGTGAAGAAGAGGCCGTTTAGTGAGATATGGAATGACACATCTGACCCGATTATGAAGGGCTTGAAAAACAGGATACCTCTGTTAAAAGGCCGCTGCAGCCAATGTAAGTGGATAAAGCTCTGTGGCGGCAGCTTCAGGGTAAGGGCATTAAGGGTATACAATGACCCATGGATGCACGACCCGGCATGTTATCTGACAGATGAGGAGATAGGGATTACAAAAGAGAAAGAAGCGGCAATAAGATAGGAGGGCTGATGGCTTTTCCAAGGCAGAGGCTGAGAAGGCTTAGACAAACAGAGAATTTCAGAAAGCTGGTAAGGGAGACGCAGCTTTCTCCTGATGACTTTATATATCCTCTTTTTGTTACGCATGGAAAGGGAATTAAAAAAGAGATTCCTTCCATGCCGGGGAATTATCAGCAGTCTATTGATAATATTGTAAAGGATGCAAAGGAGGCCTATTCCCTCGGTATATTAGCAGTAATACTTTTTGGCATACCAGAGCATAAAGACCAACTCGGCACAGAGGCATATTCAAAAAAAGGCATTATCCAGCAGGCAATAAAGGCTATTAAAGATAAAACCCCAGAGCTTATTGTAATAACAGATGTCTGCTTGTGCGAATATACATCTCACGGCCATTGCGGTGTTATAAAAAATGGAAAAATATTAAATGACCCGACTCTACAGCTCCTTGCTAAAGAGGCGGTGTCGCATGCAAAGGCAGGTGCAGATATTGTCGCGCCATCGGATATGATGGACGGAAGGGTTTCTGCCATAAGAAATGCGCTTGATAAGGAAAATTTTATTGATACGCCTATCATGTCATACGCTGCAAAATATGCATCAAGCTTTTACGGACCATTCAGGGATGCAGCAGAGTCAACCCCAAAATTTGGAGACAGGCGCACATATCAGATGGACCCAGCAAACGCGAGGGAGGCAATCAGAGAGGTCGCACTCGATATAGATGAAGGCGCTGATATTGTGATGGTAAAGCCTGCGCTCTCATATCTTGATATAATCTACCGTGTAAAGAATGAGTTTAGTCTGCCTGTTGCGGCATATAATGTAAGCGGCGAGTTCTCTATTATTAAGGCAGGGGCAAAACTCGGCTGGATTGATGAAAAGAGGATGATGATAGAAGTTCTCACATCAATTAAGCGCGCCGGCGCAGATTTAATACTTACCTATTTTGCAAAAGAGGCTGCAAAGCTGTTGTAGTCCTTGCTATTCTGTCATTCCCACAAAAGTGGGAATCCAGAAGGGTCTCGTGTATCAAGTGCGGGGTGAAAGCAAGGAACTATAAAAAACTGGATTCCTGCTTCCGCAGGAATGACGCTGAAGTACTTCATTAGAAACGGAGGGATTCCCAATAGAAATTATAGACACCCACTTCCATCTACTTCCAAAAGAGATAGCAGAAAGGGCGTCCTTTTATAACAAGGGATGGATGGATATTGCGGCGCATCTTAGCATGATGGATTCAGCAAACATCTCCAGAGCAGTAATCAGCTATCCCACAACCGATGCCCATATAAATGCAAAAGAAAAGGAAATCACTGCTGCAAGACTCTATAACAAAAAGACAGCAGAGGTGATAAGACACCACAGGGACAGGTTCATAGGCGCAGCAGTAATTCCCTTAGCAGAAGAAATGGAAATGTTAGATGAGCTAAAGAGGGCGCTGGATGTGGGTTTTAAGGCGCTTTCTATGGCAACAAGTTATGATGGTGTTTATCTTGACAGCGAAAAGTTTCATCCTATCTTTGAGAAGGCATCTGATGCCGGGCTGCCGATATTTGCGCATCCCACAACAATAAAGCCAATCGGCATAGAGACAGTCAAACATCCGCTTCTTACGCCTGTAATTGAGTTTATTTTTGATACTACAATGTGCATCGGCAAGCTGATTACATCAGGGACTTTGAGGAGTTTTCCAAAGCTTAAATTTGTCTTTGCCAATTTTGGCGGCGCAACACCGTTTGTTAAGGATAGATACGATTCAACATATAACATGCTCCTTTCACTCGGCTATGTTCAGGATTTAGGGAAGCTGCCAACAGAATTTTTAAAACAGTTTTATGTTGACACGAGCGGCGCAGTATCAAAAACCATAATACAGTGTGCAATTGAAACCTTTGGCGCAGAAAATATCCTCTGGGGAAGCGATTATCCTGCAAATAAGAATGTAAGGCAATCAATAGATGCTGTCTTGGATATGGATATATCTGATGAAAAAAAGATAGGGATAGTTGGAAGGAATGCAGAGAGGCTTTTTAGCGGCGTAAAAATATGAAAACCAACAAACCCAAAATTGCAATCTTTGGCGCCGGCATTGCCGGCCTTAGCTGCGCATATTTTTTAAAGAATGACGGCTATGATGTAACAGTGTATGAAAAGAGGCCTGAGGTTGGCGGGAGATTTGCAACCTTTGAAACAGAGGGCGTGTATATAAATAAAGGCGCATTGATGTATGCTCCGAAACTCAATCCGCATTTTACATCCTTGATTAATGAGCTCAGGATTGAATCAGAGCAGCTTACATTATCAAGATTCGCCCTGATAATCGGCGATAAGATTACTGGCCTGAATAACTTTGCAATGTTTAAAAGCGGGCTATTTTCTCTTTTTGATTATCTTAAATGGCTTAAGTTGAAAAGATTTATCAGAAGGCTTGATTTCAGGTTAGAGAGCTACGATGAAAGGCTTGATGAGCTTCATCAATATTCCTTACAGGAGTTTTGTGAAAAGAAAATGGGTTTTAATAAAAAGCTGATTGACTATATTGTCCAGCCCTTCTCAAGCTTTGGATATATTGACCCGCCATATATTGCAGCAGACCATGGACTCTTTCTCTTTGCGTATGGAGATACAGAGCTCAGGGTGCCTATAAAAGGGATGTCCGCTGTAACAGATGAGCTTCATAATAAACTGAATGGCTCTGTAAAACTCAACACATCAGTAAAAGTGGTAAAGCAAAACAGAAAAGGCGGCTTCTCAGTTGTCCTTGAAGAAAAAGGGAAGGCTGCGTTAGTTAAGAAAAACTACGACTACTGCATCTTTGCAACAGGCCAGGCAAGCCTGAACAGGATTGTCCCCGGAATAGATTTCCAGATACCAATTACAAAAACAAGGGGACTAATCTTTGAGGCACAATGCCCTCAGTTTCATCCTTATGATGTGCTTTTATTTTCAAAATACAATAACAGCCACGGCATTCATGGCGGCGAGGTAAAGCATCTGCCTGACGGACGCTCTATATGCGGTATTTTTCTGTATCACCCAAAAGGCGATGTTGAGAAGGTATTCGGCAAGGTAAAGATTTTGCCTAAGGTCGGATGGTCGCCTGCAATAACACTCATCCCGCCAAAGAGCGCTGTAAGGGATGTGGCAACGCCGATTCCAAATCTTTTTGTTATTGGCGATTTTTATCGCTTGCCATGTATAGAATCGTGCGTGTATACTGCAAAAAGGGTTGCGGAAGTTATTGCTAATAGAAACGAAATGAGTAATGTTTCATACCCCTCACCCTAACCCTCTCCCACAAGGGGAGAGGGAACTTTATTATTTCCCCTCCCTTGATGGGAGGGGACTAAGGGGAGGGTGGAGATTCGAGTTGTCCCCCTCATTAATGGGGAGAAAACCAGTGTTTGAGGATTTATATGCCAATCTTCGGAATTGACAAAGGCTACAGGAATATCAGGCGGTTTGCACATATCCTCTCTGTTTTTGTTGGATACGGCTTCAAGGATATTGTAGACAGACTGCATCTTGAATATCTTGTCAGAATCAGCAGAAAATTTGCAAAGAAAGAGGCAAAGTTAGAACGGTTAACCAAGCCGGAAAGACTCAGGCTCGCCTTTGAAGAGCTTGGACCAACCTTTATAAAGTTCGGCCAGATACTAAGCACAAGGCCAGACCTGATTCCTCATGAGTATATAGAGGAATTCAAAAAACTTCAGGACGATGTGCCACCCTTTTCATCTGAAGAGGCAAGGGAGGTTGTTGAGGAAGAGCTCAAAAAGCCGATTAATGAGCTGCTTGATGAATTTGACGAGAAACCGCTCGCTGCTGCATCCATTGCGCAGGTTCACAAGGCTGTATTACAGGACGGGAGCAAAGTTGTATTAAAGATCCAGAGGCCGAACATACGTAAAAATATTGAGGCAGATATAGACATACTCTTTAACCTTGCACGGCTTTTTGAAAGCTATATCCCTGAAAGCAAGCTGTATAATCCAACAGGCATTATTGAAGAATTTGCAAAGACCATAAGACGCGAGATGGATTTTACAAGAGAGGGCCACAATATACAAAGATTCACTGCAAATTTTAAGGACGACCCCACAATCTATGCGCCAAAGGTCTATTGGGAGTTAACCACTAACAAAGTTTTAACAATGGAGTATGTTAAGGGAATAAAAATAACAGATTTCAAAAAAATTGAAGAAGCCGGCCTTGACAAGAAACAGATCGCAGTAAACGGAGCAAATTCAGTATTAAAACAGATATTCACCTACGCATTCTTTCAGGGGGACCCGCATCCCGGAAATATCCTTGTTAAAGAGGACAATGTTATTGTTGTCCTTGACTTTGGGATGTTCGGCAGGATAGATGAAAAAACAAAAGAGCAGATTGCAGATATACTTATTGCAGTAATCAAAAAGGATGTTGATAAGATCGTAAAGACATTTCTTGATGTGGGGGTAATAGCTGAAGAAATAAATATCAGGGAGTTCAGGCTTGATATAGTAGATTTTCTTGAGAGGTATTATGATGTCCCGTTAAGCCAGTTGGAGCTATCAGAGGTATTGAATGAAATTGTTCAGGTAGTTGCAAGGCACAGGATAAAAATAATGCCTGAGATCATGCTGTTAATTAAAGCATTAGTCACAATTGAAAGCATCGGCAGGGAGCTTGACCCGGAATTCAATATGGTAGAACATGCAAAACCCTTTGCAGAAAAGCTGATAAAGGAAAGGGTAAGTCCGAGAAATATTATCAAAAATATTGTAAAGACATCACAGGATGTAAATGAGCTCATGAGGGTACTGCCCGGCGAGACATTGCAGATAGTGCGCAAGCTGCGCAAGGGGACTCTGGAAATAGATTTAAAGCTCAGGCACCTTGAAAATCTTGTTGCGAAATTAGACAGGGTAAGCAACCGCATCACCTTCAGCATTATCATAGCTGCAATAATCATCGGCTCATCATTAATTATACAGACAGACAAAGGCCCCATGTTTTTCGGGTTTCCAGCGCTTGGAATAAGCGGCTATGTTGTTGCCGGAGCACTCGGCCTTTGGCTGATATATGCAATCCTGCGCTCAGGAAGGCTATAAAGGCTGTTGAAAAAGTCCATCTGCTGTGTTGTCGCTTCGGGTTTGCATCCTCACATACGACTATGTATGCTGCGGTGCAAACCCTTGATCCGCCTTGCATCTGGAGCTTTTTGAACAGCCTTCTGT
>MHEL01000128.1:0-5240 GCA_001803815.1 Nitrospirae bacterium RBG_19FT_COMBO_42_15
TTATGCATATCAACAGCCTGCGGTGGTTATGAACTTCCTCCACCGTACAAGGCCTTTGCATGAGCAGGAGAGGTCAGAGATATGGGGCACGACTGTTACTGCGTATCATACCAATCCATTCAGGGGAAAACCTGTCGGCAATCTTTCTGTCGGCGCTGCGCTCGGTATGGAAGGCGCGCTCTATTATCTTTTCCATTATCTAAAGGCAATGGGCGCCACATCTGTTGCATGCGCAGGCATTGCGCTTTTGGATGCAGAGATGAAGAATATCTGCATGGTGAATGGCAAGTTTGCAATAGACCATCCAGGCTTTAAGAGCCTTCTTGACAAGCCGATGCCCGGTTATGAAGAGAATCAGGCAGCAATAGAGATGGCAAGGGCTGTTGGAAAGGCAGTTGTTAATGCAGCAAAGTCAGAGGTCTTCCAGACAATAAGCGAGGTGTTGAAATATTAAATACTATTTAATAGTATTTAATAAGGACAGGATGCCTTGTTTTAATAAGGTTTTTATGGTATCCTTATAAATATTCTAAGAATAACCGTTTCTACAATATATTGATTGGATAAGGTAAAATCATACTATCGGTGGGGAGGGTTTGCTTAATGTTTAAGTCTTTAATAAAGAGGACACCCCTTATTATTGTCTACCTACTTGTCTTAGCCACCTTAGGTTATCCAACAGAAGAATTGGAAAGCGCTAAAAAGAAGCAGTATAAAGTCGGAATTGTTTATATGGGCGGCAAGTCCTTTACACAGACTGTGGAAGGGTTTAAGGCAGGTATGCGGAATTTAGGATATAAGGACGGCAAAAATATTGTATATGAAATAGTCAATACCAGCGGTTCAAAGGAGAAGATTGCTGATTCAGTAAGCGAGGTAATAAAAAAGAATGTGCATGTTATCTATACTGTTACTACGCCGGTGACAAAGGAGGCAAAGCGGCTTACAGAAGCTAAGCCTGTTCCGATTGTATTTTCTCTTGTTGCTGATCCTGTCGGCTCAAAGTTAGTAAAAAGCATCAAAGAGCCGGGTGGAAATTTGACAGGTGTAACTAATCAGGCTATTGAGTTAACTGAGAAAAGGCTTGAGATGCTAAAAAGGATATCCCCTGATTTAAAAAAGGTGATGTGGATTTATGACCCGAATCTTGATGTCTCGGTAAAGTCAGCAGAGCATGCAAGAAGTGTCTGCAAAAGGATGGGGATAGGCTATGTTGAAAAAAAGGCAGGCAATCAGGACGAATTATTAAATGTAATTTCTTCTATAAGAAAATCAGATGCTGACGGCATTCTTCATGTTGTTAATGCGCTTCTTGTTGCGAATAATAAAATCCTTATAGACAAGGCAAAAAAAGAGAAGATTCCTTATTTTGCTACTGATGCAGAGATTGTTGAAGAGGGCGCGCTTGCCAATTACGGTCCGAATTTTTATGACATAGGCAAACAGTCTGCAAGGCTTGTTGATAAGGTTTTAATGGGCGCTAAGCCAGGCACCATCCCTGTTGAGGCTCCTGATAGATATGATTTTATTATTAATCTGAAGACAGCAAAAGCGATAGACATCAAGATTCCTGAAAATGTCCTTTCAATGGCAACAAGGGTAATAAAATGAAGCCTCTTCATTTTAAAAGCATAACCACCAAGATTATTGCCTTTGGCTTTTCCATTACGCTTATTACATTTATCTTTGCCCTCTTGATTTTTTCCTCCTCCATAGAATATCTCAAATCAGAAATACATGATCATAATCAATATGTTGCTGAAAACGCAGCCCAGTCAATAGACCTTTTTTTTAAGACAATAGAAGAAAATCTTTATACATCGGCAGCGAGCTATGAAATTGGATCTGTTCTTGAAAAAAGAAGAGGCGACCTTTTGCCTTATTTAATAAAACTTCCGCCTTATATAAAAGAGATAACGGTGCTTGACAGGGGCGGAGCGGATATTTCAAGGGCATCGAGGGAAAGATTTGTCAGCAGGCCAGAGACAAATAAAAAAAGGACTTCACTTCCATTAAAGGTGTTGATTAAGGAGAATATCCATTTCAGCAAGATACACAATACAGGTTTTGGAGAGCCATGGATTACAGTTACTGTGCCTGTTAAAAGCGGGGCAAGGGTTAAAGGATGGCTTTCTGAAGATATAAGCCTTAAAGGCTTCTGGCATTCCATTACTGGCATACACTTTGGTGAAAAGGGTTATATCTTTACTGTTGATGAAAACGGAAAGGTTATTGCGCATCCGGACTGGAGCGTTGTTATAAAAGGCATTAATCTTAAGGCTAATCACCAGGTTGTCCGCTTTATAAATAAGTGGGAGGGGAATAATATTTTGTCATATAAGAATGAAAATAACATTGAGGTAATAGGGACATACGCTGTAAGCAAAAAGACCGGCTGGGGGATAATAGCAGAACAGCCTGTAAAAGAGGCATATGCGCAGCTTTATAATTTAAAAAATAAGCTATTAGCCTTAATTGTTGTTTCTTTGTCGTCTGCTGTTTTCCTTAGCATCTATCTTGGGTGGCGGCTGACATCTCCATTGAAAGAGTTAAAAAAGAAGGCAGAGGAATTCGGCAAGGGTTATTTAAAGAGCAAGATATCTATAAAGAGGGATGATGAGATAGGCGAGCTGGCTCTTACATTTAATAATATGGCTGACTCAATTCTTGATAAGACAAATCAGCTCAAATTGGCAAACGTTAATCTTCAGGAGATGCTTGGCTGTACCATAAAATCCCTTGCCACTGTCCTTGATGGAAAATCATCGTGGACAGCAGGGCACTCTGAAAGGGTGTTAGGTTATGCCCTTTCAATAGCAAACCATTTTGATAATTCCAGCGATTTTCTGGAGAATGTAAAAATTTGCTCCCTTCTTCATGATATTGGAAAGATATGCATACCTGAGGTTGTTTTGGAAAAGACAGATATCTTTACAGATGATGACATGAAAATAATGAAAGAGCATCCTTTGCATGGGGCAAGGATTCTGAGCTCAATAAGACAATTTGAAAATATTGTTCCTGCCATTCGTCATCATCATGAACATTATAATGGATGCGGTTATCCAGATAGGCTTTCTGGCGAGGCTATACCATTTATTGCAAGAATCCTTTCTGTAGCAGATGCATATGATGCCATGACAACTGACAGGCATTACAGAAAGGCGAGGGATTTGTCTGACGCCATTGAAGAGCTAAAAAGAAACGCAGGCACACAGTTTGACCCGCAGATAGTAGAGGCATTTTTGCAGATTATATTAAATGAAAGAGGTTTTATATCTGCAATAAAAAATATGACTGCAACCGCTTGCAAATAAAAAGGGCTTAATTTTTAACTATGACTGACAAGATTGGAAGATACGAGATTATTAAAACCATTGGACAGGGCGCAATGGGCCTTGTATACAAGGCAAAGGACCCTGCCATTGACCGCACTGTGGCCATAAAGACAATAAGGGAAGACAGCAATCTTTTCGCAAAGGATGCAGAAGAGGTAAAGAAGCGGTTTAGGCGCGAGGCTCAGGTTGCAGGAAGGCTTTCCCACCCCGGGATTGTTACAATCTATGATGTTGGCGGCGAAGGAGGCCTCTTCTATATAGTAATGGAGTATGTGGAAGGCGACACATTGGACAAAATAGTAGATTCAAAACACCTTCCTGATGTGGACAAAACAATAGACCTAATGCTTCAGGTGTGCGATGCAATTGGATATGCACATAAGAATGGCATCATTCACAGGGATATAAAGCCTGCTAATATCATGATTGTAGATAAAAGATATGTAAAGGTGATGGACTTTGGCATTGCAAGGATTGCGTCATCTGATATGACACAGGTCGGGAAGATAATGGGGACGCCGAATTATATGTCTCCTGAGCAGGTGATGGGCGCAAAGGTTGATAACAGGACAGATATATTTTCAATGGGTGTAATTTTATATGAACTCCTCACAGGCGAGAAGGCGTTTCCCGGCGAGAGCATTACCACAGTAATATACAGGATACTTCATGAACACCCAACGCCGCCGAGGAGTCTGAGATTTCAGCTTCCTTCATCTTTAGATTACATAGTAAGCAAGGCTATGTCTAAGGAGATTGAAAAGAGATACCAGAGCATGGAGGAATTTGCAAAGGACCTGCGAAATTATAAGAGCCTTGAGCAGCCGAAAGAATTGAAGACAGCAAAGCCAGAGGCAGAGGCTGAAGCTGAAGACACATTAAGCATGAGCACAATGGGTAACGCGCCTTCTGCAGAAAAGAAGGCAGAGCCAAAGAAGCCTGAATCGGCAAAACCTTTCAGGCAAAAGGAGATCAGTAAACAGTCAAGCACAGGTTATATGATAATGGGGGCGCTTATTTTAGTTATTCTTGTTGGCGCCGGATTATTTTATCTTAAATCAAGGCCGAGTCCAGTTGTAAAAGAGGAGAAGAAAGGCACACAGCCTGCTGCTGTCCCTGAAAAGGTTGAACCCCCCAAGCCTGTAGAGCCTATCGCTGCAAAATACGGTTCAATCATGGTAAGGTCAAGGCCAAAGGCAAGGATATTTATCGATGGGAAACCCGCAGGTACAACACCGAATGAAATAACAAACCTGCCAGTTGGCGAACATAATATTATGCTTAAGCATGATGATTTCCCGGAATGGATTACTCAGGTTAACGTGGAAGAAAATAAAGCAGCAGAGGTAGGCCACAGCTTTATCAAAAAAGAGGTCAAAAAAGCAGGCTTTGGCGCTTTAATGATAAATGCCCAGCCGTGGGGTGTTGTATATCTTGATGATAAAGAAATAGGCTCTACGCCAATTACTGTTCCAAATGTTTTAGAAGGACTGCACAGGGTAAGGGTTGTAAGGGACGGTTTCAAAGAGCTTAAGATGGATATTAAGGTGATGCCCGGAAAAAAGAATAATCTCAGCCTGAAATTAGAAAAGAAATAGGAGAATTTTGATGAAGAAGGTTTTTTGTTTGATAATCATTAGCATGTTTATATTTATAACCAATAATGCCTTTTCTGCTGAAAAGGCAAAGGAGCCGCTGGAAAAGGGGAAGAAATATTATGAAGACAGCGAATTCATAAAGGCTATAGAAGAGCTGAGAAGAGCGGTTGATTTGCTTGAAAAGACAAGCAGGGAACGTTCAAGAAACAATGATTTGATTGATGCCCATATCCATCTTGGCCTTGCGTATGTTGGAGTAAATGAAACAGAGAGGGCAAAACTCCAGTTTAAAGACGCATTGAGG
>MHEL01000128.1:5363-7204 GCA_001803815.1 Nitrospirae bacterium RBG_19FT_COMBO_42_15
GAGCCTGAAGCAGCGAAGCCAGCCCCTTTGCCTGTTCAGGCTACCGGTCAGGCGCCTTCAGCTTCTCAGCCTGTATTCCTCAAATCATGGGGCAAAAAGGGAGACAAGCCCGGCGAATTAAAGTCACCGCAGAGGATAGCGGTTGGTCCTGATAATCTGATATATGTTGCTGATACAAGCAATCACAGGATACAGGTCTTTGACAGTGAGGGGAATCTGATAAAGAGCTGGGGGAAAAAGGGCGATAAAGACGGAGAGATGGAAAAGCCCCGTGCTGTTGCTGTCGGCATTGATGGCGCTGTTTATGTGTCTGATAATGAAAATAAGAGGATATTAAAGTTTGACAAGAATGGCACTCTGCTGGCGAAATTTGGAAATAAGAATACCTTGTCGGCAGATATGATGGGGATTGCAGCAGATTCAAGAGGGAATATATATGTTGCTGATAAGGATAAGAACAGTATAATTGTCTTTAATCAAAAGGGCGAGGTTATAAAGACTATCGGCAAGAAGGGAAAGGAGAAGGGCGACTTCAAAGATCCATCTGATATTGCCATTGATATAAGCGGCAATATATATGTAATTGACTGGGGTAATAAAAGGATACAGAAGTTCGATTCCAATGGGAGTTCTTTACTTGCCTTTGGCAGAGAAAAAGAGCTTGACGAGCCGTTAGGAATAGGTCTTGCGAAAAACGGCAATATATATGTAGCAGACAAAGAATTAAAGCGCATAGTTGTCTATGACTCCACAGGCAGATTAATCGGCGGATGGGGAAAGGAAAGGAAAAAGAAGCAGGATGAAAGAGAGCAGTTTGACGAGCCGTCAGATGTGGCAGTTGACAGCGCGGGAAATGTGTATATACTTGATGTGAATGAGCACAGGATATTGAAGTTTAGGGTTGAGAAATAAAGAAATATTTTCTATCCCATTGCCTTCCGCATCTTTGCGATTGTTTCTTTATAGTCCTTTGTTTCAAAGATGCCTGAGCCTGAGACTATTATGTCTGCGCCTGCTTTGAAGACCTCGCCTGCATTGTCAGCCTTTACGCCGCCGTCTACCTCTATCTCTATCTTCAGACCCTTTGAATCAATAAGCCTTCTTGCGTCTTTTATCTTTTGCAAGACTGATGGGATAAACTTTTGGCCGCTGAACCCGGGGTTTACAGACATGATCAACAAAAGGTCAATATCTTTTAATATCCCCTCATCAATAGCAGATAATGGTGTTGCAGGATTTAAAGATACACCTGCCTTAACTCCGCTTTCCTTTATCACCTGTATTGTTCTGTGCAGGTGCCTTGCTGCCTCAACATGGACTGTGATGTAAGCGCTTCCTGCCTTAATAAAATGAGTTATAAAATTATCAGGATTCTCTATCATCAAATGGACATCAAGGGGTGTTTTTGCAACACGCTTAACAGCCTCCACAACAAATGGGCCTATGGTTATGTTTGGCACAAAGTGGCCGTCCATAACATCTATATGTATCAAATCAGCCCCTGCAGCCTCTACTGCCTTAATCTCCTCTCCAAGTCTTGTAAAATCTGCTGATAAAATAGAAGGTGATATTTTTTTCATAAAAAGAATCTCTCCTCTGTCCCTGTAAATTTTAATACCTTTCCATAGTCAAAGTCCAGATATGAAAGCCTGTTTTTAATTTGCGATATATCCTTCTGCTCCTTTAATATATCCAGATAAATCCCTGCATTCTGAACATCGCCAAGAAATTCAAAGCCAACAAGTTTGTTATCTAAAAATACAAGCCTCTTAAAAAGATTTTTAGGTATATCTTCGTCTATGATTTCCTCTTCTATCGGCAGCTCATCTGATTCAAGCAGC
>MHEL01000128.1:7285-7369 GCA_001803815.1 Nitrospirae bacterium RBG_19FT_COMBO_42_15
ATATTAAAGCCTGCTGTCTCGCCTTCCAACACAGCGCTTGGCCATGTTGCATTGATAGTATATTTTTTTATAACAGGGTCAAAT
>MHEL01000129.1:0-6426 GCA_001803815.1 Nitrospirae bacterium RBG_19FT_COMBO_42_15
TATCGGCGCTGTTTTAATAAAAGGGGCAAAGGCGCCTGTGCTTGTTGCAAAAGAAATGGTAAAGAAGATGAGGAAGGGCTCTGTTATAGTTGATATATCTATAGACCAGGGCGGCTGTGTTGAGACGATGAGGCCTACAACACATTCAAATCCTGTATATGATGTTTATGGAGTAATCCACTATGGCGTAACAAATATTCCCGGCGCTGTGCCGAGGACAGCTACATTTGCATTAACAAATGCAGCGCTTCCATATATTAAAAAACTTGCTGATAAAGGTTTAAATATAATAAAAGAGGATTCTGCGCTTGCAAAGGGTGTTAATATCTCAAAAGGCAAAATCACCTACCCTGCAATAGCAGAGTCGCTCAAAGACTGAATGGAAAAATTGAAATGGCAAAGGTATATCTCTTTCATCCTCCCTTCTTCACCCAATCATCAATCAGCTTTTTCTTTTCGTCTATCATGTCAAGGAATTTGAGGCCCATGCCGGGTTCATAATTTGACTTCATGTGCATCTGTGGATCAAAACGCCTTGACCACATAACCTCTGCTGTGCAACTGATTATAATATCAGTTCCGGGAAGGGTAAACTCAATTGGAAATTTTTCGCCAACCAGCTTTGGCGTGAAAGATGAGATAAATAGGCCCCCCTGGCTTATATTTCTTGCATAACCAAAAAAGGCCTTGCTGCGATATTTACCATGAACCTTAAGAACAAGCATGTGGGTCCTTAAAGCCCTTCTTTTATCAGCCTTTGGTATCTGTTTTTGAGGCTCCCTTTGCTCCATAAAGACCTCTTAAAAAACTTGCAAGAAAATTTAATTATTTAGTCTGTTCAGTAGTCTTAAAGAACAACCACTGGTCTCCCTTTGTATGTATCAGGGCATATTTCCCTTTAAGCCTTTCGCCATTTAAGTCTACAACAATCTTATCCTTTTCACGAGTATGAAGGATATATTTTCCATTATCCCATATCTCCACCCTGCCAGCGCCATAATTTCCTTCTGGTATTATGCCTTCAAAGTCCTTATAGCTAAGCTCATGGTCTTCAACTGCAATTGCAAGCCTCTTTGTCCCTGTCTTTATTGGCGGCTCTTTAGGCACTGCCCAGCTCTTTAAAATACCATCCATCTCAAGCCTTAGGTCATAATGCAGATGCGTTGCATAGTGCTTATGGACAACAAAGCTGAGGGATTCAGTCATAAAGACCTTACCTGTTTACTTCCCAGATTAGATGCCCAAGCTCCGGGAGAATTAATTTCTCCATTGCAAGCCTTACAGCAGATTCTGAACCTGGAATGGAGATTATAATCTTATCTTTATATACACCAGCGCTTGCCCTGCTCATGATTGCTGCTGAACCTATCTCCTGAAAGGAGAGATATCTAAAGATCTCACCAAAACCTTCTAATCTCTTTTCAAGCAGGCTGTCTACTGCCTCAAAGGTTGTATCCCTTTTTGAGATGCCTGTGCCTCCATTAATTATAATTGCTTGGATATATTTACCAGTTATTGCCTCTGCAACAGTATCTCTTATAAGAACAGGCACATCTTGTAGAATCTTATAATCTGCAATTATATGGCCATTCTCCTTTAAAAGAGTCTGGATTAATTTTCCGCTTGAATCAGTCTCCTCTGTTCTTGTATCGCTTACTGTTATGACCATGCAGTTTACATTCTTTACAGCCTTTTCTTTATGTTCCTTATGACCCAACAAACGCCCCCTTTAATCCCTTACTGTTATAAATATCGTATAATTCTGAGCCTCAAGCTCGTCTGCCACTTTAAGCGCATCTTTTTCGCTCTCAAATGCCCCTACCCTTACACGATAAAATTTCTGGATATTAGTATCATATGAAATTATGTGAACATCTTTATACCTGTTTTCCAGCAGAGACTTTAACCTTACCGCGTTTTCCTTTTCAACAAATGCGCCGACCTGAATTGTAAACAACCCTGTGCTGCTGACCCTGCCTGCTGAAGCCTTGCCCTTTGTTGTCTGATACGGAACATTCCCGATTATTTCTAACTCCACCCTGCCGACACCTGCTTCTACCATGCCAAGCTCTTTTGCAGCGCCGTATGAAAGGTCTAAAAAACGGCCCCTTATAAAGGGGCCTCTGTCATTTACCTTTACCTTTATCTCTTTTCCATTCTCTAAGTTTGTTACCCTTGCATAAACACCAAGCGGAAGTGTCTTGTGTGCTGCCGTAAGCTTGTACATATCATATACTTCGCCATTTGCAGTCTTTCTCCCATGAAAGTCCTTTCCATACCATGAGGCAAGACCCCGCTCAGTGTATCCTTCTTTGTAATATCCCGCCTTCCTCGGCCCTGCGCAGGAAAATGTAAGCAGTAAAACTGAAAGAAATATTGTAAAGTGAAAACTGTGAATTTTAAATTTTAAATTATTTGAATTCACTCTTAAAGTTTCCAATCGCAAATCTTCAATTTACGAACTTTTTCTTATCACTGCTTTAAGCTGCCCCTTCTGCTGCCTTTGGCGCCTCTTCCTTTTTCTCCTCTGCTGCTTCAGCCTTCTTGCCTGCCAATTTTGCCTTTAGCCTTGTCTCAGCAGAAGCAATAGACTTTACCCTTCTTTGGGTCTTTTTAAGCCTTTTGCGGAGCTTTTTCAGAATCTCCTTTTTCTTTTCATCACTGCTAAACTTCTTTGCCTTTTCTTGCAGCCTGACAACCTTCTCCTTTAACTTAACAACATCTGCCATAAAAAAAATCCCTCCTTTATTTTATACTCCCCGCATCTCGGGGTGCCATATCAGCTTGTGAAGCTGTATTTGAAGCCTTACATTAAGATTATCCTCTAATATCCATTCTGCCATCTCCCTCGGCTCTATCTCGCCATAGACAGGTGAAATAAGAATATTACATCTTTCTATCAGATTATATCTGTCTATAATCCCCTTTGCCCAATTATAATCATCTCTGTCTTTTATTACAAATTTTATCTCATCTGATTTTAACAGATAATTGAGATTATTAAAATACATCTGCCCTGATTCGCCGCTGCTTGGGCACTTGATATCTATAATCTTAACAACCATCGTATCCACACTGCTTAAATCCATGCTGCCGTTTGTCTCAAGAGAAACTTTATAACCGGAAATAAGGAGTCTGTCCATTAATTCATAAACATCGCCTTGAAGCATAGGCTCGCCGCCGGTAATCTGAACAAATTGCAGCCCAAATGCGTTTACCCTGCCTATCACCTCATCAACGGTTAAATCAACGGCTTCGTCGTAAGCATATTTTGTGTCGCACCATTGGCACCGCAGATTACACCCTGTCAGCCTGACAAAGAGTGTTGGCAGTCCTGCAAAGGATGATTCTCCCTGAATGCTTTTGAATATTTCATTTATCTTCATTCCTTTTCCAGCCTTATTCCAAGATGAAAGCCCTTGCCGTCCTTTATCTCAATCTCAATTGATTGTGTCTTGTATCCGCTCTTTTTGAATTCAAGCCTGTGTCTGCCTGCAGAGAGTTCTATATCCCCTCCCTTTTTCTTCAAATCTTCGCCTGTGCCGCTTAACTTGCCGTCAACATAAACCTCTGTTGAAGCTGGTTCAATCTCCAAAGAAACAACCCCTTTGCCATTAGCAGGCTCTTCTGCCTTAGGCAGCGGTTCTTTTTCTCCTGCAGCCTTAACCATCTTGAAATTTATGTTTATCATCTGCCCTGGATTTATATAAAGCTCCTGTGAAAATGGCTCATAACCTTCCATTTTGAATTCAATCTTGTGGCTGCCGAGCTGGACAGAAAGATACCTCGGAAAACCGTCATAGTCATCTGCTGTGCCGGCATATTTTCCATCTAAATATACCTTTGCCTCTTCTGGCTCAACATCTGTATCTACATAGCCCCAGTTTGGCGGAGACGGCGGATACCTATACCAGTAAGGGTCGTATGGGTACCCATATGGATCATAAGGGTATACAAAGATACGCGGTCCAATAAAGATATGCCCCCTGCTCCTGTGGTCTGCAAAGAGGGGTGAAAAGATGCTTAGAATGAGAACTGATGCAAATATTATGATGAAAAACCTTCTCATAAAAATCACCTCCTTTTATTTAATTCCTCTCTAAAAAACTTCTGATACAATACGCTCCACTCTGAGCCGCCCTCTATAATCTTCTTTGAATATGAGTCAAGTTTCCTTCTGACAATCACATCTATCTCGTCATCCAGTCTTATCTCTGAATTAATTATCCTCTTCATCTCCTTTAATATCTTTATCTCATCAACAAGCAGCTTTGCAGGCTTATCCTTTTTTATCCCATTCAAGAGAAGATGGGTGATATGGCTTATCTTATCATCTGAAAGCATCATTACAAGACCACTCCACGTTCTTTGATTAATTTGTTCTTAATCATATTAAACATCTTGCTATAATCAATATCCCCCTTGTCAATCTCCTTCTCGTATACCTTTAAAAGCTCCTTTACTTCTTGATTTATCTTATCCTCCAGCATCAATTCATCTGTAATTATATGCTCAAACCTTGAGACAAACTGCTCTTTTGGAATTAAAGGCTCAACATATTTTCTCTCTATCAGCTTATTAACCAATTCCTTTGATATAAATGAAATCCGCTCCTTTGAAAGCTTCATCTAATTTCTCCTCTATTGCCATAATACCAAAATTTCTCTTTTATTGCAATGGATTAAATGTGATTGACTCTTAATATTTGCTCGTGATAAAGTATATTTAATATGCAAACTGTAAATAATCTCAATCTGACAGAAAATGCGCTTATTGTCCTTGAAAAAAGGTATCTAAAAAAGGACGGGGATGGAAATGTTATAGAAACCCCTGAAGAGATGTTCCACAGGGTGGCAAAGAATATAGCAAGCGCAGAACTCATATATAATCCAAAAGCTGTGGCAAGCGAGGTGGAAGAGGAATTTTATGAGATAATGGTTAATTTAGAGTTTCTGCCGAACTCCCCTACCCTTATGAATGCCGGAAGGGAACTTCAACAGCTTGCCGCATGTTTTGTCCTGCCTGTTGAAGACTCGCTTGATTCTATATTTGAGGCTGTAAAGGACACTGCAATAATTCATCAAAGCGGCGGCGGCACAGGATTTTCTTTCAGCAGATTAAGGCCTAAGAATGACAGGGTCTCTACAACAAGCGGTGTTGCAAGCGGACCTGTATCCTTTATGAAGGTCTTTAATACAGCAACTGAGGTAATCAAACAGGGCGGTGCAAGGCGCGGGGCAAATATGGGGATATTGAGTGTAGACCACCCAGATATATTGGAATTTATAAGGGCAAAGGAAAACCCGGCTGAATTCACTAATTTTAATCTTTCTGTGGGCATTGATGAAAAGTTTATGAAGTCTTTTGAGAATGATTCTGATTATGACCTTATAAACCCAAGAAATAATAAGGTCAAAGGCAAACTTAAAGCTAAGGATGTATTTCATGAGATTGTTGATGCCGCATGGAAAAATGGCGAGCCTGGCATCGTCTTTCTTGATACAATAAACAGATTCAATCCCACACCGCATCTTGGAAAGATAGAGGCAACAAATCCATGCGGTGAGCAGCCCCTTCTGCCTTATGAGGCGTGCAATCTCGGCTCAATAAATCTCACAAAAATGCTGAAAAAGATTGGTGACGGCTATGAAATAGATTATAATAAACTTGAAAGGACTATCAAAACCGGCGTCAGATTCCTTGACAATGTTATAGATGTAAACAAATATCCTTTACCTCAGATAAAC
Source organism: Nitrospirae bacterium RBG_19FT_COMBO_42_15 (assembly GCA_001803815.1). GTDB lineage: Bacteria > Nitrospirota > CAKKRA01 > 9FT-COMBO-42-15 > 9FT-COMBO-42-15 > 9FT-COMBO-42-15. The sequence continues at coordinate 5,748 of MHEL01000129.1, forward strand.
AGGATGTGCAAGGGAAATAGAAAAATAGGCCTCGGCATCATGGGATTTGCTGATATGCTTATACTCCTGAATATCCCTTATAATTCGCAAAAGGCGCTTGATACTGCAGAAGAGCTGATGAAATTTATTGAAAAAAATACAAAGGATACATCAACAGAATTAGCAAATGAGCGCGGTGTGTTTCCAAACTATAATGGAAGCATATATGAAAAGAAAGGCATACTTGTGAGAAACGCAACTACAACCACCATCGCGCCAACAGGGACATTAAGCATTATTGCCAACTGCTCAAGCGGCATCGAACCCTTATACGGTATTACATATACAAGAAAGATACTTGATGATGTTGAACTGAAGATATTAAATCCAAACTTTGAAGAGATTGCAAAAAGAAAGGGATTTCACTCAAAGAAACTTATTGATACCATTATTGCCTTTGGTTCAATACAGGAAAGGACTGATGTTCCGGATGATGTAAAAAGGCTTTTTATAACAGCGCACGATATTACGCCTGAAGACCATATAAGGATTCAGGCAGCGTTTCAGAAATATACTGATAACGCAGTATCAAAGACAGTAAATTTCCATGAGGATGCCCAGAAGGCTGATATTGAAAAGGCATTCCTGCTTGCATACAAGCTTGGGTGTAAGGGTGTAACAATATACAGAAGCGGAAGCA
>MHEL01000130.1:0-389 GCA_001803815.1 Nitrospirae bacterium RBG_19FT_COMBO_42_15
GCTATAAAGTAATTTATGTTAGAAACTATACTGATGTTGATGACAAGATAATCAAAAAGGCAAATGAAGAAGGGGCAAGCCCTAAAGAGATAGCAGATAGATATATAAAGGCATTTGATGAGGATATGGATGCGCTTGGCGTAAGCCTTCCTGATTTCAGGCCAAAGGTTACAGAGACAATGGATGAAATAATAAGATTTGTCCAGACGCTTATAGATAAAGGCTATGCCTATGCTGTGGATGGGGATGTGTATTATTCTGTGAGGAAGTTTGATAAATATGGCGCCCTTTCTAAAAAAAATATAGAGGAGCTTGAGGCAGGCGCAAGGGTAGAGGTTGATGAGAGAAAAAAAGACCCGCTTGACTTTGCGCTCTGGAAGGCATCAAAA
>MHEL01000130.1:520-3915 GCA_001803815.1 Nitrospirae bacterium RBG_19FT_COMBO_42_15
CCCTCATCACGAAAACGAGATGGCCCAGAGCGAGTCAGCAACAGGAAAGCCTTTTGTCAGATACTGGATGCACAACGGCTTTGTGAATATAAATCAGGAGAAAATGAGCAAGTCCCTCGGCAATATCCTGACTATAAAAGACGCCTTGAAAAATTATTCTGCAGAGGCAGTAAGGCTCTTTCTTTTATCAAGCCACTATCGGTCGCCAATAGACTATTCACCTGATGTTCTGCACGATGCAGAGGCATCTCTTGACAGATTCTATACAACAAAGGAGAGGATGGAGAAGGAGTGGCCTGAGATAAAGAAGAAGGCGGATAAAAAAGAGAAGGAGAGTCTCCTCCAGCTATTTATAGATGCAATGGATGATGATTTTAACACAGCCCTTGCCATTGGCCATGTCTTTCAGGAGCTGCACAAGGCAAATCGCCTTATGGACGAGGCAGGGGAAACAGGCAACAGCGCCGGCCTTACCCATTATCTGCCGCCGCTATTTGAGTTTTTTAAGGAGGCAGGCTCTGTCCTTGGCATATTCAATAAGCATCCTGAGGAATATTTTGATGCAAAAAAGAGAAATTTAAAGATATCCGAAGATGAGGTAAAAAAGTTGATTGATGAAAGAAATGCTGCGAGGAAGAATAAAAACTGGGCAAGGGCTGATGCGATAAGAAAGGAATTAGAAGATAAAGGCGTTATTCTAGAGGATAGGGCAGGTGAGACTATCTGGAAGGTTAAAAGATGAACAGACGGCTACGTAAAAAGTCCATCTGCGGCGTTGTCGCTTCGGCCTTGCATCCTCACATACTAAGATGTATGCTGCGGTGCGAGTCCTCACTCCGCCTTGCATCTGGAGCTTTTTACTTTGCCGTCTAAAAGCAAATATATGAGAACAATAAGGAATGATAAAATTCAGCGTGGCGAGTTATTAACAGGTTTAAATCCTGTATTAGAGGCAGTTAAAAAGGGAGAACGAAATTTTGACAGGATCTATATTGCAAAGGGAAGGGGCGGCCCGAAGATTGATGAGCTGATAAAGCTTGCAAGGGATAGGGATATTCATATCAGGTTTGAGCAGAGGGAGATTATTGACAAACTGGCTGACACAGCTAATCATCAGGGTGTTGTAGGTGTTGTATCTGCAAAGGAATACACAACAGTTGATGAAATTTTAAGTATTGCAGAGAAAAGAAAAGAACAGCCCTTCATTATTATCTTAGACGGCATTGACAATCCACAGAACTTGGGCGGGATAATAAGGAGCGCTGAAGCAGCAGGCGTCCATGGCATAATCATTCCAGAGCGCAGGGCAGTTGGCATTACAGATGCAGTTGCAAAGTCATCAGCAGGCGCGGTGGAATATGTTGCTGTTGCAAAGGTTGGGAATATCAATAATACTATTGCAGAGCTGAAGGAAAAAGGCATCTGGATAGTCGGCGTTGATATGAAGGGAGAAAAGAGATATTGTGAAATGGATTATAAGATGCCTCTTGCTGTTGTAATAGGCAGCGAGGGAGAAGGCGTCAAGTCACTGGTAATTAAGAACTGCGATTTTGTTGTCTCAATCCCGCAGAAGGGCAAGGTTAACTCCCTCAATGCATCTGTAGCAGCAGGGATAATTATATTTGAGATACTAAAGAGCAGATTGGCTTGAATTTTGTTTGACAAGGTGTGCTGAATTATTGTAGACTTAATTTTATGAAATAATAACTTTTTTTAAGGAGGAATTATAAATGGGCAATGCATTAAAGGTAGAGGCAAGCAGTTGGGATAAGGAGGTATTACAGGCAGACAAGCTGGTTTTAGTAGACTTCTGGGCAGCGTGGTGCGGGCCGTGCCAGATGGTTGCGCCTGTAGTTGAGGAGCTTGCTACCGAATACAGCGGTAAGGTCAAGGTCATGAAGTTGAATACAGATGAGAACCCGGAGATAGCAGGCAAATACAGAATCATGGGCATACCTACCCTGATGTTTTTTAAAAATGGAAAAATTGCAGACCAGGTTGTAGGGGCAGCCTCAAAGAGCCAGCTTAAAACAAAAATAGACTCCCTCCTGTAAGCTGCTTCATAAACAAAGATTTCATGAAAAAAGAATATGACATAATCATAATAGGCGGAGGCCCGGCAGGGTTGACCGCAGGGCTTTATACATCAAGGGCGCGGCTTGATACGCTTCTGATTGAAAGGGCGCTCATAGGCGGCCAGATAGTTACAACAGATAAGGTGGAGAATTATCCGGGATTTGAACAAGGCATTTCAGGCCCGGAACTTGCCAGGCAGATGGAGGCACAGGCAAAAAGATTCGGCTTAGAGATCACCTCCGGCAGGGTGGTTTCAGCAGAAGATAAGGGCGATTCAAAGAGTGTAAGGCTTGAGGACGGCAATGAGTATATATGCAAGGCAATTATTGTAGCCTCTGGCGCAGAGCCTTCAAAGCTTGAGGTGGAAGGCGAGGATAAATACAGGGGAAGGGGTGTGTCGTACTGCGCTACCTGCGACGGGGCATTCTTTAAAAACCTGAAGATAGCAGTTATTGGCGGCGGAGATTCTGCTATTGAAGAGGCGCTCTTTCTTACAAAGTTTGCAAGCGATGTATATGTTGTTCACAGGAGAAATGAGCTTCGGGCGACAAAGATTTTACAGGAGAGGCTCTTTGCAAATCCAAAGATAAAGATGATCTGGGATTCTGTTGTTGAAAAGATTGAAGGAGACGATTTTATAAAAGGCGTTCTGCTGAAGAATGTAAAAACACAGAAAAAAAACCTGCTTAATGTTGATGGTATTTTTATATATGTTGGCACAAGACCCAATACTGAATTTCTGCCGAACAGCGTCAAGCTGAATGAAAAGGGCTACATAATGACAGATGACAATATGTCTGCATCTGTTCCCGGAATATTTGCTGCTGGTGATATAAGGGCAAAGCTGTTAAAACAGGTTTCAACCGCAGTTGGAGACGGTGCAACAGCAGCCTTTGCAGCGGAAAGATTTATTGAAGGGCTATCAAAGCAGTAGCAAGAAACTATTTTTGTCATTGCGAGCGTAGCGAAGCAATCCTAAATTCGTAATGCGTGATGAGTGTTTTTTAACTCATTACCCATCACGCATCACTCATCACGAGTAATAGATTGCTTCGGCTGACTTTGTCAGCCTCGCAATGACAGAGGGCACCCACTATGCTTCAGGAATTGAGGATACAGAACCTTGCCATAATTGATAAGCTGAATATAGATTTTTCAAATGGCCTGAATATCATGACAGGCGAGACAGGCGCTGGAAAGTCAATTATTGTTGATGCGCTTGAGCTTGTGCTCGGCGGCAGGGCATCAGCAGAGCTTATAAGAACAGGCGCTGATGAGGCAGTTATAGAGGCAGCTTTTGATATGGAGGGAAATAAGGC
>MHEL01000130.1:4019-10550 GCA_001803815.1 Nitrospirae bacterium RBG_19FT_COMBO_42_15
ACAGCCTTACAAATCTTTCCACACTATCAATAATAGGCGATGAGCTTGTTGATATCCACGGCCAGCATGAGCATCAGTCTCTTTTGAAAACAGATAAGCATATCGATATGCTGGATGCCTTTGGCAGCGCTGGAAGCAGCGCGCTTTATGAGCTAAGAAAAGACGTTGAGGGGCATTATAATAAGTTGAAGGCATTAAAGGAAAGGCTGTCTGAATTAGAAAACAGGGAAAAGGACAGGGTGAAGGAGGAGGAATTTTTACGGTACCAGATAAGGGAAATTGAAGATTCAGCATTAAAACCAAGAGAGGATGAGGAGCTTTTATCCAAGAAGTCAGTTGGAGCAAATGCCGAAAAACTTGCCTCTTTTTCAAACAATGCATACGAAGGGCTTTATGAAAGCGATGCAGCAGCAATGAAAGAATTATCAAAGATATTAAACGCAGTTAAAGAAATAAGCAAACTTGACAACAGGGCAGAGGCGGCTGCCAAACTTTGCGAGACAGCAATTTTTCAGCTTGAAGAGGTTGCTGATTTTTTAAGGGGCTACAGTGAGAAGATAGAGTTTGACGCTGACGAGTTTGCAAGGATAGATGACAGGCTTGACCTGATAAATCGTTTAAAAAAGAAATATGGCAGCACGATAGAGGATATACTCCTGAGTCTTGAAGAGGCAAAGAAAAGGCTTCAGGCAATGGAGAAATTGGATGAGGATATTGAGCATATAGGGGCAGAGATTGATAAAGCAAAAGATGATGTTACTGCATTGGCAATGGAGCTTTCGAAAAAGAGGGAAAAGGTAGCGAGAGATATTGAAAAAAAAATAGAGGCAGAGCTTTCTGATTTAAATATGAAAAAGACCCGATTTGCTGTTAAGATGTGGAAGGAGAGCGGCTCTGATACAGCAGACGGTTTTAGCCTTACATCAAAAGGAATTGATAGAATAGAGTTTCTTATAGCGCCGAATATTGGCGAAGAACCAAAACCCTTGGCGAAGATTGCTTCAGGCGGCGAGTTGTCACGCATAATGCTGTCATTAAAGGCAATACTTGCAGATGCTGATAGTGTGCCGACACTGGTATTTGACGAGGTTGATGCAGGAATAGGCGGAGCCGTTGCAGAGACAGTGGGCGAGAGATTAAAGAGTATAGCCAAAGGTCATCAGGTTTTTTGCATTACACACCTGCCGCAGATAGCTGGATATGCGGACAATCACTATTTTGTGGAGAAGAAGGTGGAAGGCAGCAGAACAATAACAAAGGTTGTAAAGCTTAACGAAGATGGCCGTGTTAAAGAGCTTGCAAGGATGCTTGGCGGCAAGAAGATAACAGAGACAACATTGAAACATGCAGAGGAGATGCTGAAGCAGTAATATATATCCCTCACCCTAACCCTCTCCCACAAGGGGAGAGGGAATCCATTTGTTCCCCCTCCCTTGACGGGAGTGGATGAGGGTGAAAAAAAGAGGCGATGATGAGTTATATAATCGTAAACAAGGAGTGGTGCAAGGGATGCGAGCTATGTGTTGTTGCATGTCCCAAAAAAATAATTGCGCTTGAAGAGGGGTTTAACAGCCAGGGATATCACCCTGCAAAACTGATTGATGCAGACAAATGCACAGGCTGCGCAATGTGCGCTGAGATGTGCCCAGACATGGCAATTGAGGTGTATAAAGAGGAAAAGGTTAAGAGCAAATGAATAATGAGACAGCGAATGAGAATAAAAGACTTTTAATGAAGGGCAATGAGGCGCTTGCAGAGGCTGCTATCAGGGCAGGCTGCAAATGCTATTTTGGCTATCCCATTACGCCGCAGAATGAGATACCAGAGTATATGTCTCGCAGGATGCCAGAGGTTGGCGGCGTCTTTGTTCAGGCAGAAAGCGAGATAGCTGCAATCAATATGGTCTTTGGCGCATCTGCAATGGGTGCAAGGGCAATGACATCATCTTCCAGCCCCGGCATCAGCTTAAAGCAGGAGGGGATATCATACCTTGCAGGCGCGGAGCTTCCTGCTGTAATAGTAAATATCCAGCGAGGCGGGCCCGGACTGGGAAATATCTCTGCATCGCAGGCAGATTATTTTCAGGCAGTAAAGGGCGGAGGCCATGGCGATTACAGGTTATTGGTATATGCGCCTGCGTCTGTTCAGGAGATGGTGGATTTGACAATTAAAGGCTTTGATATGGCGGATAAATACAGAAATCCTGTAATGATACTTGCGGACGGCGTACTCGGCCAGATGATGGAGCCGCTTGAGTTCAAGGAGATAGAAAAGACAGACCTTCCTGCAAAGACATGGGCATTGACAGGCGCAAAGGGGAGGGAGCCAAATCTTATAAGGTCGCTTTATCTGAAAAATGAGGGCGAGCTTGAGCAAAGGAATTATGTCCTCAAAAAGAAATATGATGCCATGAAAGAAAATGAGGTTATGTATGAAACCCTTTTTATTGATGATGCTGATATTATCCTTATTGCCTATGGCACATCTGCAAGGGTTTCTAAGGCTGCAATGAATCTTTTGAGAAAAGAAGGCATGAAAATAGGCATGATAAGGCCCATTACGCTCTTTCCATTCCCTGAAGAGATTATCTATAAAACAGCAGATAGGGTGAAAAAATTTCTTGTTGTTGAGATGAGCCTCGGCCAGATGGTGGAGGATGTTAAACTTTCCGTTAACGGAAAGGCAGAGGTCGGGTTCTACGGCAGAACAGGCGGCGGCATTGTAAATGTGGAAGAGGTCTGTGAGAATGTAAAAAAAATGCTTAAAGGGGTGGGGCCCTGAGGGAGATTAAGGGGGATTATTCATCAGGGCCCCTTTGGTGAGGAGCTTTGTAAAATTTAGCCTACTGCAAATTTAGGCTCGCCTGCGATCAGCGATTTATTCGGAATTATATTATTCTTATTCTCTAAGATTTCAATAAATATCTTTACCATTTCAGGGTCAAACTGGACGCCCGCATTCTTACTGAATTCATCTTTGATATCTTTTAAAGACATCGCCTTTCTATACGGCCTGTCTGATGACATTGCATCATAGGCATCTGCAATTGCAACTATTCTTGCGCAATACGGTATCTCTTCGCCAATGAGGCCGTCAGGATAACCGTTTCCATCATACCATTCATGATGGTGCCTGATAACAGACATTATCAGAGGAGAAATCTGCAATGGTTCTACTATTAGTGCGCCGATTTCAGGATGCTTTTTTACTATTGAAAGTTCTATTTCAGTTAGGTTGCCTTCTTTGAATATAAAGGTATTTGAGATGCCGATCTTGCCTATGTCATGGAGTAATGTTGCAACCTGCAGGTCTGCAATGTCTTTTTTTGGCATAGAGAGTTTTTGTGCAATAAGATTTGTGTAATAATTTACCCTTCCTGAGTGGTCATAGCTGTACGGGTCTCTGTTTTCTAATGTATTTGCCAGCAGCCTTGCAAATTCAAGATAATTAATCTGATTTTTATTAGCGCTGTTTTTTTCTGCTATCTTGTTGAATACCAGCCTTGCAGCATCAATGAATCCGCTGTTATCTGAAAACTTATCCCTTATTTCAGCAACCTCTGTTTCCAGTCCCACTAATTTGCCAATCTCTTTTAAAAATACCTTTAATTGGCTGTAAAGCTTTTTCCGCTCCATTGATTTATTAATTGTTGAAAGTATCTCTGCTACATTAAAAGGCTTCTGTATGTAATCAAATGCGCCATATCTGATGCCTTCTATAGCGCTCTTAAGGCTTGCATATCCTGTCACAATTATAACTTCAATATCGGAGTTGAACTTCTTTATTTCTCTCAATACATCGATGCCCTGAGGCCCCTGCATCTTTAAGTCCATTGTGACTAAATCAACTGGAGAAGACTTTATAATTTCCAATGCCTTCTGACCGTTGTCTGCCGTAAGAATATTATAAAGGGGCTTCAGGATCATCCTTAGAGACTCCCTTGGTCCGAATTCATCATCAACAATTAATATATTTCCTTCTTTTTCCATAATTTATTATTGATTATTCTTAATTAAATAAAGAGGTTAAAATCTAATCAGCTTTATGCTTTAAAATGCAAGATATATACCAGATATAGTGCATTTAGATAACTAATTGGAAAATAACGAGAATCTGACTTGATATCAGATGTGTGACAAGGGTAGAATGATACTAAAACGTTCTTTTTTGTGCTACATTTTCGTCATAATTTTGTAACTTATTGATAAATTAAAATAATAAGCTGATTGAATTGGCGTACATTTTTGTACTGGAAGCGAATGATTTGTGTCTACCCTGAACCGTTGCTGGTTCAGGGTCTATTCTTTCTTCTCTCTTTCCGTTAGTATGTTAAGGTTGTCCATCTTATATTTTAGTATCCTTCTGCTTATGCCGAGGAGGTTTGCAGCCTGAGTCTGGACATAATTTGTTTTTTCAAGGGCAGTGAGGATTATCTCTTTTTCAAAACTTGATATCGCCTCTTCTAAAGAGAGCCTTCCTGACAGGATGTCATCCTTCATTAAGCCTGCCTTTGTCTCATTTGTTATATTTTGTGGAAGATCTACAATCTTTATTATATTATCAGGCGTCAGTGTAATAACGCGCTCTATTACATTCTCAAGCTCCCTGATATTTCCTGGCCAGTGATAATTCAGCATTATATCCATTGCCTCTTGTGAGAATTTTCTTTTCCTGCCGTCAATTGATTTTTTATTTATAAAGTAGTCAATGAGAAGAGGTATGTCATCTTTTCTTTCCCGTAATGGAGGCAGATATATAGGAATTACATTTATTCTGTAAAAGAGGTCTTCCCTGAACCTCCCTTCCCTTGTTGCCTTTTCAAGGTCTTTGTTTGTTGCAGCAATAAGTCTGACATCAACCTTTATAGTCTTTACGCCGCCGACCCGTAGAAATTCCCTCTCCTGCAATACCCTTAATATCTTTGCCTGTGTTGCAAGAGACAGGTCGCCGATTTCATCCAGAAAGAGCGTCCCTTCATTGGCAAGTTCAAATTGCCCTGCCCTTCTTGCAGAGGCGTCAGTAAAAGCGCCCTTTTCGTGTCCGAATAGCTCGCTCTCAATTAATGTGTCAGGAATTGCAGCGCAGTTTATTGCAATGAAAGGTTTATTATTTCTTGAGCTGTGATAGTATATAGATTTTGCAATAAGCTCCTTGCCTGTGCCGCTCTCTCCTGTAATCAATACTGTTGTCTTGCTGTCAGCTATCTGTTTTATCTTTGCAAAGATATCCTGTATCGCCTTGCTATTTCCTACTATATTTTCAAAATCATATTTTCTGCTGATTTCTGAACGCAAAAATTTTATTTCATTTACCATGTCCTTTGCAGTAACAGCCTTGTTTACCTTTACCTTCAGCTCGTCTGCATTGAATGGCTTCTGGATATAATCATAAGCGCCCTTTCTCATTGCCTCTATTGCGGTGCTTAAGACAGTTACTGCTGTCACCATGATTACGACAGCAGAGCGGTCAATTTCTTTCAGCCTTTCAAGCACCTGAAGGCCGTCTGTATTCGGCATAATTATATCCAGAAGGACGAGATAAGGCTTTTCATCCTGATATATCTTAATTGCCTCTTCACCGCTTGCTGCATACAGAGGTTCGTAAGTATTGCTTAATATCAGTCCAATGGAATCCCTTACATTTTTCTCATCATCTACTATTAGTATCTTCTTCATTATTATTCCTTTATTATGATTATATGCAAAAGTAAAAAAAGTATACCACAACTTTTGAAACTTGTCTAAAATTTAAGGTTTATTCTTGCCAATTTAAGGTTTTCAGGCTATACTTGATTTAAAATTGCCTTAAATCCAGTACTGAGCACCAAATCTTAGATAAAGCTATCAGTAAGTCCCTATCCAAAGGAGGTTCAGATGGCCAACCAGTTTGTTAATTATGTAATTGAGGAGAATATTGTAACAATAACCATCAATAACCCGCCTGCTAACGCCTTGAGCGTGGCTGTGATGACAGAGCTTGGCAGTGCGCTGGATGAGCTTGCAAAAGACAGCGAGGCAAAGGCAATCATAGTAACAGGCTCTGGCACATTCTTTGTTGCAGGCGCTGATATCAAGGAGATTGTAAATATCTCATCTGCAAAGGGAGGCATGGAGGCGACAACAAAGGGGCAGCAGATTCTGAATAAACTTGAAGATTCATCCAAACCAACGATTGCTGCAATCAATGGCGTGTGCCTCGGCGGTGGACTGGAGCTTGCAATGGCGTGCCATATGCGTGTTGCAGGGGAGAGGGTAAGGCTTGGCCAGCCAGAGATTAATCTTGGAATCATCCCCGGCTTTGGCGGGACACAGCGTCTGCCAAGATTAATCGGAAAGGCAAGGGCGATAGAATTAATACTAACAGGCGATATGCTTATGGCGCCAGAGGCAAAGGCGCTTGGCCTTGTTAATAAGGTTGTTCCTGATGCAGAGGTATTGAAGCAGGCAAAGGGTATTGCGAAGAAGATTGTAACTAAAGGCGCTGTTGCAGTATCAGCAGGCATAAAGGCTGTTCAGGAGGGATATAAAAAAT
>MHEL01000130.1:10693-11647 GCA_001803815.1 Nitrospirae bacterium RBG_19FT_COMBO_42_15
AATGCCTAAATCTTGTTTTTCTGCATTCTACATTTTTTCACTTTACCACTTGAATCCTTGAACCCTATTTGATTAAGGAGGCCAATATGGACTTTACCTTTAGCGAAGAACACAATATGTTAAGGGATATGGTGAGAAAATTTACCACCAATGAGATTAAACCATTAGCAGCTAAGATAGATAAAGAACATAAAGTCCCAAGGGAGTTGATAAACAAGGCAGCAGAGCTCGGCCTATTGGGCATACCTTTTCCAGAAAAATACGGCGGCGCTGGAATGGGCGAGATAGGCTACTGTGTAATGCTTGAGGAGCTTTCAAGGGGGTGCGCATCTACATCTGTTACAATAGGCGCGCACATAAGCCTCTGCTCAACTGCAATATATCTTGACGGTACAGAGGAGCAGAAGCAGAAATATCTTATCCCCCTTGCACAAGGGAAGATGCTCGGAGCCTTTGGCTTGACAGAGCCGCAGGCAGGCTCAGATGCAGCAGCCATTGAGACATCTGCTGTTCGCGACGGCGATTATTTTGTAATCAATGGCAGCAAGATTTGGATTACAAACGGTGACATTGCCGATGTAATCGTCCTATTTACTGTAACAGATAAGACGCTCCGCGCACACGGAGGCGTTACCGCATTTATTGTAGAAACAAAGACAAAGGGATTCTCAGTCGGCAAGATAGAGGACAAGATGGGCATCCGCGGCTCATCAACAGCAGAGCTGATATTTCAGGACATGCGCGTTCCAAAGGAGAATGTGCTGGGACAGTTCGGCGCTGGTTTTGTTACTGCAATGAAGACATTAGATATTGCAAGACTGAGCCTTGCAGCAGGCTGTATCGGCGCTTCAAAGGAGTTATTAAATCTAAGCATGGACTTTGCGAAAAAGAGAAAACAGTTTGGCAAACCGATTGCAGAGTTTCAGGCAGTCCAATGGATGCTGTCAGAGATGG
>MHEL01000131.1:0-2436 GCA_001803815.1 Nitrospirae bacterium RBG_19FT_COMBO_42_15
TTAAATACAGTATTGAAAATCTCCTTGAGGTTGTCAACAGCGTAAGGATTGAAAAGACAGGCCACGCGACCCTTGTTGACTCAAATAGTTCAATCCTGATGTGCCCGATCTTTCCTCCCCGCAGCCATAATACAGATATGGCTCTCATCAGATTAATATCAAGCCCTAAACCCGGCTGGGGTGTTGCGGAAGATGATGCCCATGGCGGAAAGAGCTCCATTATAGGCTTTGCCCCTGTAGAGTCAACGTTAAATACAGGAAACAACTGGTTTGACGGCAACAGGTGGTATGTATTTATAAGGCAGAGCCCGTCAGAGATGTATGCCCCTATATATTCGCTTCTTCTCCGTGTTTCTATATTTGGCTCTGTTTTGATTGCCCTTCTCTCTCTTACAGGCATATATGCTGCGCGGAATATTGTAAGGCCGATAAATGAGCTTTATAAGGGCGTTGAATTTATCGCTCAGGGAAAGCTTGATTATCGGTTGAATATCAAAACAAAAGATGAGATAGGGAAGCTTGCTGATGAATTTAATAGGATGGCAGAGGAGCTGCAGCGGACATATACAACGCTTGAGGAGAGGAATAAGGAGCTTGAGACCTCAGAGTCAAGGTATAAAGACCTTGTAGAAAACTCTCCTGAGATGATACATTCAGTGGATATTGAGAGATATTTTGTGCATGTTAATAACACAGAGCTGAATATACTCGGCTATACCTTGAAGGAGATGCAGAATAAGAGGATAGAGGATGTTGTGCCTGAGGAGGATAGAGAAAAGTTAGTAAAGCATATTGCGCGGTCAGCAAGAGAGGGAATAAGCACAATAGAGACCCAATTTATCTCAAAGAAAGGCAAAAGGACAGATGTAGAGGTAACTGCTACAGCTCAATATCACCCAATAACAGGCAGTTTTGTCAAGACAAGGGCATTTGTAAGGGATATTACAGACAGGAAAAAATTAGAAAGGCAGTTAAAGGAATATTATGATACACTTGAGCAAAAGGTCAATGACAGGACAAAGGAGTTAAAGGAGACAAAGGAATACTTGGAAAATCTCCTTGAGACAGCAAATGATGTTATCTATACTCTGAATAATAACGGAATAGTTACCTATGTTAATAAGAAGGTAGAGGAGTGGGGTTATAAAAAGGATGAATTAATCGGCAAGTCATTTTTAACAATACTTTCAAGCAGGCATCAGGGCGACAGGTTTAAAAAGACAGTGACAGATGGGATAAGGCAGACCTATGAGATAGAGGTAATAGATAAACATGGCGGGATAAAATATGCTGCACTCAGCGTCTCGCCGCTTAGAAGCAACGAGGGGAAGATTGTGGAGGTGCTTGGCATAGCAAAGGATATAACAGGCCAGAAGCTGCTTGAGCAGCAGGTTATTCAGGCAGAAAAAATGTCTGCCATCGGCCAGCTTGCAGCAGGCATTGCCCATGAGATAAATAATCCACTCGGCGGAATATTAAACTGCCTTTACAATCTTCGCAAGAAAAGATTGTCTCAGGAGAGGGAAGAAGAGTATATTAAATCTATGGAGGACGGAATCCACAGGGTTCAGAGGACTGTTGACCAGCTCCTTGATTTCTCACTGCAGCACGAGCCGGAGCTTACATCTGTGAATGTCAATAGTCTTATTGAAGAGGTCCTCTCCTTGATAGGTTACGCTATTATAAAAAACGGCATAAAACTCAAAAAAGAGCTTGATGCAGACCTTCAGCAGTTAATGGTTGACCAGCACAAAATGAGCCAGGTTTTAATGAATATACTTTTGAATGCAGTTCAGGCAATGAAGGGAAAGGGGCAGATTAGGGTAAAGACCTTTCAGGAGGATGGATGGTGCTGTATAGAGGTAGCGGATAATGGAGAAGGTATACCATCTCATATACTTCCAAAGATATTTGACCCTTTCTTTACCACAAAGGATGTTGGAAAGGGGACAGGCCTCGGCCTTGCGGTCAGCAGAGGTATAGTAGAAAAACACTCAGGCAAAATAGAGGTAAAAAGCGAGTTAGGAGAAGGCACAACCTTTACAGTCAAGCTGCCGGTAAAATAAAGCAGGGTCAAGGGGCAAGGGTGTAGGGTCAAGGGTATGAGTGAAGAAAAAGAAGGATTCAAGAAGCTTACTACATGGCAAAAAGCATATGATCTATCACTGGAAGTCTATAGGGTGGCAAAATTATTTCCAAAAGAGGAGATATATGGGTTAATTTCACAGTTGCAAAGGGCATCTGTTTCAATCCCAGCAAATATTGCTGAAGGATATGAAAGAAATCATAGAAAAGAATACTTACAATTTCTATATGTTGCTAAAGGTTCCTTGGGTGAGGTAGAAACATATTTGTCTTTGGCCAAGGATTTGGGTTATCTGTCTGAAAAGAATTATTTAGCGGTAGAAGATAAAAGGGTAGAGGTTTCAAAATTAC
>MHEL01000131.1:2507-19469 GCA_001803815.1 Nitrospirae bacterium RBG_19FT_COMBO_42_15
AACATGCACAATAAACCGAATATACTGATAATAGATGACGAGCCCTTAATGAGGCTCTCTATCAGTGATGCCCTTAAGGCAGAGGGATATAATATTGCAAGCGCAGAATCCGGAGGCGAAGGCCTGAAGGCAATAAAGGATAATGCCTATGATGTAGTGATTACAGATCTCAAGCTTCCTGAGGTAGACGGCCTTCAGATATTAAAGGGCTGCAAGCAGTTTTCGCCCGCCACAAAGATATTAATGATTACTGCCCACGGTTCAGTAGAGACTGCTGTTGAGGCAATGAAGCTTGGGGCGTACGATTATATTACAAAACCCTTTTCTATGGACGAGCTTATCATTGTGGTAAAAAGACTGATACAACTGAGGGACCTTGAAGATGAGAACATCTATTTAAAGGGAAAGATAGAGGATAAATATGACTTTAGCGGTATTATTGCAAAAAGCCCGGCAATGAGGGATATTTTTGAGAAGATAAAGGTGGTGGCTCAAAGCGACACCAATGTGCTGATTACCGGAGAGAGCGGCACAGGCAAGGAGCTTGTTGCTAATGCCATACATTATAATAGTCCAAGAAAGGATGAGGCCTTTATCAAGGTAAGCTGCGCTGCGCTTCCGGAGACACTTCTTGAAGCAGAGCTTTTTGGACATGAAAAGGGGGCATTCACAGGCGCAATAAAACAAAAAAAGGGAAGGTTTGAGCTTGCGCATAAAGGCACGCTTTTCCTTGATGAGATTGGTGAAGTATCCCCATCAGTTCAGGTAAAGCTCCTTCGTGTGCTTCAAGAAAGGGAGCTTGAAAGGCTCGGCGGCACAGAGACGATTAATGTAGATGTAAGGATTATCTGCGCAACGCAGCGTGATTTAAAGAAAGAGGCGCAGAAAGGGAATTTCAGAGATGACCTTTATTATAGATTGAATGTTGTTCCCATCCACCTCCCCTCTTTAAGGGAAAGGAAGGAGGATATACTCCTTCTCGTAGAACATTTCTTGGACATCTATTCAAAGCAGATGAACAAGCCTATCAAGAATCTTTCACTTGAGGTTAGGGAACTCTTGCTAAAATACGATTTTCCCGGAAATGTAAGGGAGCTTGAAAATGCAGTTGAAAGGGGCGTTACCTTGTGCCGTGACGGCGAGATACAGCCATGGGACCTTCCAGAGGATATTTGCTCCTGCTGCGATGCAGGTTTTAAGGTGGCAAACAGGCTTCACTATTCAGAGCCGCTTTCAAGCGCATTGTCAGTGTTTGAAAAACAGTATATTTGCAGGGTTATTGAAGAGGCAGGTGGAAACAAGACCCTTGCTGCAAAGATGCTCGGCATATCAAGAAAGACATTATGGGAAAAATGCAAGGCCTATGGCCTGCTAAAGGAAAAGGAAAAAGAGATTGAGGAAGTGTAGTGTCATTCCAGCATGCTTCCCCGATAGAAATATTCGGGGACAAGTTTATCGGGAATCCAGCTCTTAATAGATTCAATAAAATATAGATGCCCGACAGAAACATTCGGGCATTACATACGCAAAAAAAGGGGTTTGGGCAACAGCCCTTAGAAATTAGACACTATGTATGAATATTTATACGCTTTTATGAAAGATACGCCCTACAACACCATTTTGTTACAATAACTAAACAGATAAGCCCAGCCAGTTACATTTCTGTATCACATATCACATCTCTTTGTTTCTAAAAAACAATCTTAAAGCTCAAGAAAAAACAGTTACATCTGCGTTACAGTAGCATTCAATAATATTTAGTCTATCAAATACAGAAAGAAGCTTGTAATTTCAGAATGTTAGATCAGATTTTTTTAAGGTGGCACTTTCCTTGCATTATATTTAATACAGTTTTATGCAGTAGATTGTTAAACAACGAGCTAATGCTGTATTTAGTTTAAAGGGGAATCAGGTATAGGGGGAGCATCCTACCTGTTATAAAGCCTAAAATCCTGTTTAACCGGGGTTAGGAGATGGCTTCTGACCCTAATTCTGAATTTATGGAGGTAGAACAATGGCAAATCTAAAAACCTTCTTTAAATCAGGCCACACGCCTACGCTATTTTCAGCATTTCTGTATTTTGATTTCTGTTTTGCAATATGGGTATTAAATGGCGCAATGGCGCCATTCATAAGTGAGCATTTCAATCTAAGCCCTGCACAAAAGGGCTTCATGATTTCAGTGCCTATAATGGCAGGCGCAGTAATGCGTTTTCCACTCGGCGTATTGTCCCAGTATATTGGCAGAAAGAATTCAGCATTGATAGAGATGGGGATGATATTTATAGCAATGGTTTATGGTTATTTTATGGTTAGCACCTATTCAGATGTTCTTGCAATGGGCGTATTGCTTGGTCTTGCAGGCGCAAGTTTTGGTGTAGCCCTTTCACTTGGCTCAGGATGGTTTCCTCCTCAATATAAGGGATTGGCAATGGGGATAGCCGGCGCAGGGAATAGCGGAACTGTGCTTGCAGTTTTGTTAGCGCCTCCGCTTGCAATGAAATACGGTTGGCAGTCTGTATATGGTTTTGCAGCGATGATGATGTTTGTCCCTATATTAGTGATGCTGATATTTGCAAAGGAACCGCCTGACAGGGAGCATCATACTCTAAAAGAGCTTCTTACTTGCCTTGTTGAAAAGGATGGCTGGGCATTTAACTTAATATACATAATAACCTTTGGCGGGTTTATAGGGCTCTCCAATTTTCTTCCCACATTTTTTCATGACCAGTTTGGTGTAACTAAGATTCAGGCAGGGCAGCTTACAATGCTGGCAGCGGTAATGGGGAGCGGCATCAGAATCCTCGGAGGACATATCTCTGATAGGATCGGCGGCATCAATTCACTTACAGTTGTTTTTGTCGCAATAATTGCATTAATGCTATTCGGGGCAACAATGCCGTTATTGATTACCACAACCATAATGTTTATGCTCTGTTTTGCAGCCCTCGGGGCTGGCAATGGTTCGCTGTTCCAGTTAGTGCCGCTTCGCTGGCCAACGACTACTGCTGTTGCAGGAAGCATGATCGGCGAGATTGGCGCTCTTGGCGGGGCATTTATACCTAACGCAATGGGATTGTCAAAACAATACACAGGGACATTTGCTTATGGATTCTTGGCCTTTGCAATATTTGCAATTGCAGTTCTGATCATGCTAAGGATAGTGCAGCGCAAGTGGACAACAAGGTGGGTAGCTAAGGGAGGAAAGGCATTAATGAACAATGCTCTGAGTTTCAGGATTCAGAGTGCAGACGAATATGAAATGCTGCAAAGACAGGGAAGATTCTATGGGGTATAAGACCATAATCTGCCCCATTGACGGCTCTGAGCTGTCAGAAAAGGCAGAGGATGCAGCTTCTTATATTAGCAAGATTTCAGGCGCTAAATTGATTCTGCTGAATGTAGTGGAAAAGTGGTACCGTTCAGCGCATCTTGTGACAGATTCAACTGAGTGGCAGAATATACATACGAATTGGCTTGCTGAAGGCAAGGGAATTTTGGAAAAGGAAGCGGGTAAACTGAAAGAAAAAGGCGTGAAAGATGTTGAGGCAGTGCTAAAAGACGGTGATGCAGCGCACGAGATTATTGCATTGGCAATAGAGCAGAAGGCTGATTTAATCATTATGGCAACACATCGTTATTCACCGGTTGGGAAGTTTTTTATGGGGAGTGTTACAGACAGGGTGACCAAGAGCTCGCCTTGTCCTGTTTTGTGGGTCTTTAAATAGGGCTTACTGCCCTTGCTGCTCTGACTTTCCTCCTCTCTCCAACGTAGGTGGCATACCCACCAGGGGTCAGGGCGGACAGGGGCTGTAAGGATTTTTTATAAATGCACTAATAATAAGTTTGTTTAATTAAGTCGTAAAAATAAAATAAGGAGGTGTAAAAAGATTATGATTCTGAGGGATGGGAAAAAGGGATTAAAAAGGTTTTTGAGATTTGCATTGGCAACGTTGTTTATTCTTCTGCCAATGGCAGCTGCTGCCCAGACAGCAGAGACACCGCCTGCTCAAGAGGCGCCTGCAGCGCCTGCTGAACAGGGCGATTACAAGACCGGCAGGGCGTTATTTTCAGGGGAGAAGCGGTTTACAAATGGAGGTCCTCCGTGCATATCCTGCCACAGCGCCGGCGTAGGTGAACTTGGCGGAGGCATACTTGGTCCGAATCTGGCTCAGGTATATGCAGGGCCAAAGAGGGCGCTTCTTATGACCGGGTGGGTGAACAGCCCGGGGCTTCCTGTAATGGGTCCGATTTTTTCAGCCAAAAATATAACAGAGGCAGAGATGGAGCACCTAAGGGTATTCTTTAGCGAGACTGCAAAGCAGCCTGTTGCTGCTTCAAAAACAGGCTCTTTTGTCGGCGCAGGCGCAGCAGGTTTTATTGGAATAATGATCTTCTTTAGCATTGTGTGGAGCGGCAGATACAGAAAAAGAAATAAAGGCACTGCCCACGATGCATTATGGAGAAATTACGGCGGAAAGGGGGGGAAATAAATGGCAACACTGATACAAGATATAGTCAATCCTGTTAAAAGGGGATGGGAAGAGTTTTATAGAAACCGCTGGCAGTATGATAAAACCGTAAGAAGCACTCACGGCAATAACTGCACAGGCGGCTGTTCATGGATGGTATATGTAAAGGACGGCATTATTACATGGGAGCTGCAGGCTGTTGATTATCCATTATTAGAGCCGACTATTCCGCCATACGAACCGAGGGGGTGTCAGAGGGGAATATCAGCCTCATGGTATGTCTACAGCCCTGTGAGGGTTAAATATCCTTATGTGAGAGGGACGCTGATTGAGGCATGGAGGGAGGCAAGGACAAAACATTCAGATGCAGTTGATGCATGGGCGAGCATAGTGGAGGATCCTGAGCTTTCCAAGAAAATCAAATGGTCAAGGGGAAAAGGCGGATTCAGGAGGTTTGACTGGGATACAGCAGCAGAGATTATAACCGCTGCGCAGATGTACACCATCAAGAAATATGGTCCGGACAGGAACATCAGCTTCTCGCCGATTCCAGCCATGTCAATGATAAGCTATGCCTCAGGCGCCAGATACCATCAGTTAATCGGCGCCGTGAGCTTGAGCTTTTATGATTACTACACAGACCTGCCGAATGCGCATCCACAGGTGTGGGGCGAGCAGACAGATGTGTGCGAGAGCGCAGACTGGTATCATTCAGCTTATGTGGTTATAACAGGAGCGACCCCAAACAGGACAAGGACAGCAGACTGCCACTTTATAGCAGAGCTGCGCATGGGCGGGGCAAAGCTTGTGGTGATGACGCCTGATTATTCAGAGTCGGCAAAATATGCTGATTTGTGGGTTCCGGTAAAGCCGGGCTCTGACGGCGCCATCTGGATGGCGATTAACCATGTCATCTGTAAGGAGTTCTATGCAGACAGGCAGGTTCCGTACTTTGTTGACTATGCAAAGAGCTACACAGACCTTCCGCACCTGATAAAGCTTAAGAAGACCAAGAACGGATATGAGATGGGCAGATTCTTAAGGGCAATGGATCTGAAAGAATACGCTGATACAGACAACCCAGAGTGGAAGTTTGCAATGTGGGACAGCAAGGCAAACAAGCCGCGGATTGTCTACGGCGGCATGGGCTTCAGATATCCAAAGAAAAAGGAGAGCGAGAGCAAGTGGAACACCCTGCTGAAGGATGAAAAGACAGGGGAGCAGATAGACCCGGAGCTTACGCTGCTTGGCGGCAAAAAGGGCGAAGCACTGGAGTGCGCATTCTATGAGCTTGATACCGGCGAGGTTTACAAGAGAGAGGTTCCAGTAAGATACATTGATACAGTAACAGAAGGGAAGATACCTGTAACAACTGTATTTGATATGCAGATGTCGCACTTAGGCGTGGCTCGTCCCGGGCTTTCAGGCGATTTTCCAAAGAGCTATGACGATGACAAGGGTTTTTCACCTGCATGGCAGGAGAAATATACAGGCATCGGCCGCGCAACAATCATACAGATAGCAAGGGAATTTGCTTCTACTGCTGAGGCTACAAAGGGCAGGTGTATGGTAATAAGCGGGGCAAGCAGCAACCACTATTACCACTCCGACCTGATTTACAGGTCATTTATAGGCTCTTTAATGCTATGCGGATGCGTTGGCAGAAACGGAGGAGGACAGAACCACTATGTTGGACAGGAGAGGCTTGCGCCGTTTGATTCATGGGGTCAGATTTCCCATGCCCTTGATTGGGCAAGGCCGCCGAGGTTCCAGAATACTCCGAGCTATTGGTATATACATACACAGATGTTTAAGTATGACGACAAGCTGACGGAATATCATGTTGTGCCGGATAAAAATGCCATCAAGTATCAGCATTGCGCTGACTGGCAGGTGCAGGCTGTAAGACTTGGAGGTCTTCCATGGTATCCGCAGCTTAACAAGAGTCCATTAGTTATTGCAGATGAGGCGCAAAAGGCAGGCGCAAAGACTGATGCAGACATAGTGAACTATACAGTAAAACAGATTAAGAACGGCAGCTACCAGTTTGCTGTTGAGGACCCTGATGCGCCTGATAACTGGCCGAGGGTCTGGATGATATGGCGCGGCAATGCCATTGGCTCTTCAGCAAGAGGCCATGAGTACTTTTTAAAATTCCTTCTCGGCACGCACCATAATTTGGATTGCGAGGAAGTTGCAAAGCCGTATATTAATGATATGAAATACAGGGAGTCGCCGTTAGGCAAGCTTGACCTGATTGTTGATTTGAATATGCGTATGAATACAACTCCGATGTACAGCGACATAGTGCTTCCGGCAGCCCACTGGTATGAGAAGGAGGATATCAATACTACAGACCTCCACTCTTATATCCATCCAATGGGCGCGGCAGTTCCGCCAAATTGGGAGTCAAAGAGCGACTGGGATGCGTTCAAATTCATTGCAAAGAAATTTTCAGAGCTTGCTGAAAAGCATTTCCCAAAGCCTGTGAAGGATGTGGTAATGACGCCGCTTATGCATGATACTGCCGGCGAAATAACGCAGCCTGCTATCCCGGATGTAAAGGATTGGAAGAAAGGGGATTGCGATCTTATACCAGGAGTAACCGGACCGAGCATAACCGTTGCAACAAGGGATTATGCAAATACATATAACCGCTATATCTCCCTTGGGCCTTTGATGAAGGGTAAATACGGCTTCCATAACATCATGCTTGACGGCGGACCGTTCTATAAGGAATACATGAACGACCCCCATACACAGGCAGTTGAATGGGGCGGCGAGAAGTATATATCCCTTAGAGAGGCGAAAGAGGCATGCAATGCGGTTATCTTCTTCTCCAGCTTGACAAACGGAGAGGTGAATTATCAGGAGTGGCTGATAGAGGAGCACCACACAGGACTCCACGGCGAGCAGTATAAAGAGGCAAAGGAGTCTGTTAAGAAGATATTCGGCCATGACCCGTCAAGGGTATGGACATTAAAACATGCGGATCTGACTCCAAAGGCAATGGATGCGGCTATGGGTGAATACCACTCAGTTGCCGATGAGGTGGCAGGTCCTGACAGAAACTTCCGCACAAGCTATGATGACATAGTTGCTCAGCCAAAGAGGTGGCTAAACAGCCCGCTGTGGTCAGGCGATACAAGAAATGGAAGGTCATATACAGGATATAGCAATCAGATAGATTTCAGGCTCCCATGGAGGACATTGACAGGGAGGCAGCATTTCTATCTTGACCATCCAACATATCTTGAATTTGGAGAGGCCCTGTGCACACACAAATACAAGCTTGATCCAAACAAGATGAATGAAATAAAGAAAAGCGACAGAACAGACGCCCTGCATCTGAACTATATTACTCCGCACGGCAAGTGGCAGATACACTCTACACACTATGATAATCTTAGGATGCTGACGCTTTCACGCGGCGGCAATGTAATATGGGTAAATGACAGAGACTCAGAGAGCGTGGGCATAAAGGACAATGATTGGGTAGAGGCATACAATGATAACGGCGTATACTGCGCCCGTGCCGTTGTAAGCGCAAGGATACCGTCCGGAACATGCTTTGCCTATCATTCGCAGGAAAAGACAATAAATGTGCCAAAATCCCAGATAAGGAACAAGGTAAGGGGCGGATACCACAACAGCCTTCCGAGGCAGAGGCTAAAACTCCCTACACTTAGTGTGGCGGGTTATGGACAGTTCTCCTATGGATTTAATTCATGGGGTCCAATACCCATCATCAGGGACACAACCATCTTACTTAGGAAGATGAAGAATCAGGAGGTGGAATGGTAATGGATATAAGAGCGCAGTTATCAATGAGTTTTAACCTTGACAAATGTATAGGGTGCCATACCTGCAGCGTATCCTGCAAGAATATATGGACAACCCGTCAAGGCGCGGAATATATGTGGTGGAACAATGTGGAGACCAAACCCGGCGCAGGATTCCCGCTTACATGGGAGGATCAGGAAAGGTACAGGGGCGGTTGGGAGGTCTCTGACGGCGGCAATTTGAGGCTTAAGCTCATCAAGGGCAACAAGTTAAGGACTCTGGCAAGCATCTTTTTTCAGCCGAACCTGCCCACAATAGATGACTACTATGAGCCGTTTACTTATGATTATCAGAATCTGTTTAATGCGCCGGCTGGGGATGACCAGCCGGTAGCAAGGCCAAAGTCTCTTATTACAGGCGATTTCATGGAGAAGATTTCACTTGGACCAAACTGGGATGATGACTTTGGCGGCTCTCCGCTTTATGGCTCAAATGACCCGAACTTAAAGGGCCTTTCAGAGTCGCAAAAGGAGATGCTTACAAAGTTTCACAAGCTCTTCTACTTTTATGTGCCGAGGATATGCAATCACTGCCTCAACCCGGCCTGCGTGGCAGCGTGTCCGTCAGGCGCTCTATATAAGAGGGGCGAGGACGGCATAGTGCTTATTGATCAGGATACATGCCGCGCATGGAGATTCTGCGTAAGCGCATGCCCGTATAAAAAGCCCTACTACAACTGGGCAACCGGGAAGTCTGAAAAGTGCATCTTCTGCTATCCGAGGACAGAGACAGGCCAGCCAAATGCATGCGCCCATTCCTGCGTTGGAAGGATCAGGACAGTAGGCGCGCTTCTCTATGACGCAGAAAGGATACAGGAGATTGCAAAACTTCCTGATGAAAAATTGGTTGACGGCATGAGGGATATTGTTTTGGATCCATTTGATCCGAAGGTTGTAGAGGCTGCAAAAAAGGCAGGCATTGATGGAAACTGGATTGCTGCGGCGCAGAATTCGCCTGCATACAATCTGTTTAAAAAGTGGAGGCTCTCAATGCCGAATCATCCTGAATTCAGGACGCTCCCGATGAACACCTATATTCCGCCTCTATCGCCTATCCTTCATCAGGTAAAGGCAGACAGGGGAGGCCTCTTTGACCCAGAGGCAGATGACTTCTTTAATGATATAGACAAGATGAGGATACCTGTAAAATTCCTTGCAAATCTGCTGAGCGCGGGCAATGAGAAGATTGTAATAGAGTCCCTGAAAAAGCAGATGGCTGTCAGGATCTACTGGCGCCAGAAGCGCGTCGGCGATATAGGCGAGAAGGCAGTCAAGTCTGCGCTCTCTTCATCAGGGCTTACGCCGCAGGATTGCGAAGATATCTACAGGCTAAATTCTCTTGCAACATATAAGGAGAGGTTTGTAATTCCTGAGACGCACCGCGAGAGCAAGTCAACTGTTGACCCAAGGACAATGTATGAGAAGAGGGGAACAGTTGGTTTTGGAACCAAGAAGAAGGAGCTTATAGGGAGACAGTGGTAATTCCCTACTGGTTGGCAGGGGTGTATAATTATACGCCCCTGCCAGCTATCATTGAAAATTTTAAATTGCAACCTGCCTGTCGGCAGACAGGAATAAAAAATGCAATTTTGGGGAGAAAAAGATATGCAGACAGTTGTTACAGAAAAGGAACTATATACACAATTTGCCAAACTTTTGGAATTTCCGCGTGAGGATATCAGGCAAATTGTAGAAGAGTGCATACAGGAGCTGTATGGAAGCCAGTATCCTGAGGAGGTAATCAAGGAGCTTCTCTCCTTTAAAAATGATTTAGACAGGCTCTCCCTTGATTCATTGCAGGAGCTTTACTCTTACACCTTTGAACTTGTCTCTGACACTACACTGGATATGGGCTACTATCTCCATGCTGGTCAGGATGGGTTTAAGAGGGCAAAGAATTTAGTAACAATCAAGGCAATGTACAGGGACAAGGGATTCCCATTTGAAGAGGCTGCCAAAGGCGAGCTCCCTGACCACCTTTCAGTCCTCCTGCAGTTTCTTGGTTTTATAGATAGCGAGGAGCTGAGAAGGGATTTTATGAAGACATTTGTGGTAGTGTCTATGGAGAAACTCCACAGGAATTTCCAGACAAAGAAAAACGCTTACAGGCATCTGATAAATGCCTTATATAAAATAATTGACAAAGATGTAAAGGAGGGAAAATAGACATGATAGATAATATATTGTTTGGGCACATGCCGTATCTGTTTATAGTAACTGCAGTAGTAGGCACAATATACAGATATGTTGCAAACAGATATACATGGTCAAGTCTCTCATCGCAGTTTCTTGAGAATAAGTCGCTTTTTTATGGGTCATTTCCATGGCACTATGGGATAATAATCATCCTTCTTGGACATATAATTGGCATTATTACTCCCGGAAGCATTCTGGCGTGGAACAGTGTGCCGCTCAGGCTCTATATACTTGAGATCAGCGGTCTTTCACTCGGCATCCTTGCCTTTATCGGCCTTCTTGTGCTTGTTTACAGGAGACTTACAGACAGCAGGGTAAAGGCAGTAACATCCTCTTGGGATGTGCTTTTGCTTATTGTGCTTTTGATACAGGTTGCAACCGGCCTCGCCAATGCAACAATGTACAGATGGGGTTCAAACTGGTATGCAGCATCAGCAGTTCCATGGATATGGTCAATCCTGACCCTGAATCCGAGGGTTGATTATATTGCTACACTGCCTTTAATTACAAAGGTGCATATCTTTAATGCGCTGATATTTATAGGACTGATACCATTTACAAGGCTTGTTCACTTCTTAGCATTTATCGGGCCGATTAAATATCTCTTCAGGCCGTGGCAGGTGGTCAGATGGTATAACAGGGATACACAGACAGAGAATATTGTGCAGTATAAGTAGGGACATTAAGCAGGGACATGCCATGGTATGTCCCTGCAATTACGGAGGCGGGAATAAGAATCTCACCTGCCTCCATTTTTTTGTAAATTGAAAGGAGTAAATACCCATGTCATCATTGTTGAAAAAATGGGAGCCTGAAAATCAACAGTTCTGGAATCAGGAAGGGAGTGGCCGCGCATGGGGAACGCTTAGCGTTACTACATTCAGCCTGATTGCCTCATTTGCAACATGGTTTGTCATGAGCGCTGTGGTTGTTCGTCTTCCACAGATTGGCTTTAAATTTAATACAATGCAGCTCTTCTGGCTTGCAGCCATGCCGGGTCTTTCAGGAGGGGCGATGCGGACAGTTCACGCATTTTTAATTCCAATATTCGGCACAAGGGCTGTTATTACAGTAGCAACCTTTCTTAAACTTATCCCAATGCTCTGGCTTGGGTTTGCTGTGCAGAATCCTGAGACTCCGTTTTTGCATTTCCTGATTATATCGTTCCTCTGCGGTTTTGGAGGAGGCGACTTTTCATCTTTTATGCCATCGTCAAGTCTATTCTTTCCCAAAAGACTGCAAGGGACTGCTATGGGCTTGCAGGCAGGCATAGGTAATTTAGGCGTTAGTATTACACAGTTTGTAGCTCCATGGATAATCGGTTTTGCTGTTGTAGGCGCTGCCGGGGCGCCTCAGATCTTTACTAAGGCAGATAATGTCTTTGCTGTGAAGATTACAAAAGACGCCGGAATTGTCAAGGATGTAGTGGTTAAAGATGATAAACTTGCAATGCTCATAACAGTTGTGAAGGATGAAGCAGGAGCAGTCAAGGATGTGGTCATTGCTGAGAGCGACCTGACAAAGGGGATGAAGGCTGATATCAAGAAAAACGAGGCAGGGGTAGTTACGGATGTAACAGTAAAGAAGATTATTAAGAAGGATCTATGGCTTCAGAATGCAGCATTGTGGTATGTTCCTTATCTTATCGTCGCTGGAATCCTTTGCTGGATATACTTAAGGAGCGTGCCTATGAAGAAGCCCTCAATCGGCAAGCTGGTAAAGGACATGACTGACAACAAGCATGGATATTTTATGACATGGACATATATCATGACATTCGGCTCATTCGCCGGTTTCGCAGCCTCATTCCCGCTCATGATAAAGACTATATACGGTAACATTCCCGGAATGGATGCGGCACTGGCTCCGGATCCGCTTAAATATGCATTTCTTGGCCCGCTTATCGGCTCTGTCATTCGCTTTGCCGGCGGACCATTATCCGATAAATGGGGGGGGAGCATATTTACGCAGATCTCAGGGTTAGGTCTGATCATTGGGTGCATGGCCCTGATATTCGGCGGCTACCTGACGCCTACATCCCTTGACCAGTTCCCAATGTTTGTTGTGATAATGCTTTGGTTATTCTTTTCGGCAGGAATTGGCAACTTTTCAACCTTCCGGCAGTATCCGATTGTCTATGCCTATAATCCAAGAATGGGGGCGCAGATACTCGGCTGGACAGGCGCATGGGCAGCTTATGGGCCGTTTGTCTTTTCATCCCTTATCGGCGCTTCTATCACAAATTATGGTTCAGCAATACCATTTTTTGCTGGTGCAGCGGTTTTCTATTTTATAGGAAGCATTATTAACTGGTGGTACTACACCAAGCCGGGCGCTGAGAGGGGCGACTGGGGCACAGGCAAGACTTGGTGGGACAGGATATCCGAGTCTGATAGGAAGAAGTATATAAGCCAGAATCCATAAAAAGGGTCAGATGATTTTAGCATATTTGAGATGACTGGCATACAATTAGATACAATATTAATATTGCTCGGTATAGTTTACGGCGCGCTTTTGATATTCTCTACATTTGTCAAGAATAGATTTACAGAGGCAATGAGGATTGATGCCCTGATGCTGGCAAATCCGACTCAGAATACCAGAATCTTAAATCTGATTGCAGGGCTGCTGATATTAGGATATATGATTTATTCGCTGCTGGCATAGCCTGTCTTTCAAGTGTATAAACACGAGAAAACAGACAATGTTTATATTTTTGGCAAACTGATAGGGATGGACAGGTGCAGCCTGAAAATGCTATAATGTTTCACAAATATTTAACAGAGGAGGATTAAATGGAAATTACAACAAATGAACAGGCAAAGGAATTAATTCAAAAATGGCTTACAGAAAATCATCATCAGGTGAATGATGTAAAGGATGAAAACGCAAATTTTCACCTTGAGGTTGACTACCCGCAGAGCACAATGAAGAGGCAGCGCATAATACAGCCCAAAGAGTATCCTTCAATGGTGCTGATTTTAAACGGCGTTGCTATAGCCCCGGAGCATCTTGAAAAGCTGAAAAAGATGAGCGAGGATGATAGAGAGGCATTTTATTCTGAGATAAGAAGGGAGCTGCTTTTTATTGAAAGCAGCTATGATATAAACATGGATGAAGCTGGAATTGCAAAGCAGGTGCAGTTTTCCTGTGAATTTTATTTTGACGGCCTTACAAAGACACAGCTTTTCAGGTCGCTTCTGATGAATTATAGAACGCTTATGTATATAGTTACAAAATTTAATGACAAGTTCGGCATACCAGTCATGGCGAACATACCGCTGCCTGAACAGGAGATGGCAGGGCAGATGGCGAGGGCATAAAAGATGTCTGAGAAGATATTAGAAGTAACATATCAGTGTCTTCATTCTTCATGCGTGGTAAATTGCAAGAACGGCGAGCTCTTTATGCCGGAGGATTTATTAGAGGCTTCTACCTCTGAGGATAAGACAATCTTTAAGAGTCCAAGGGGTTTCTGCCGCCTCGGCTTCTCTCAGCCCTTTAAGGCTGTAGATGTCAAAGAGGCAAAGGATGCGGATGAAGATGCAGCGCAGGATGAATGTTTAGATGCAGCATCAGATCCTATTGCAGCCCTTATGGAGGAGCACAATGAGGTGCTCAGGAGGGCGGAGGCTGTTGAGGCGCACTTAGATGAAAGGGATATTGAGGGGCTCTGGGTTTCAACCCGGGACCTTGAGAATATTCTAAACCTTCATTCAGGCATAAAAGAGGAAGATGTATTGTTCCCTGCATTGCTGGGTCTGGTGCCATTTGGCGAGGGCCTTGTTGCCTGTATAAACGAGGACCATCGTGAGATTGTCTCGCTTGTACATTCGTTCCGCGAGGCGCTTACAGACGGAAATATAAATGACAAGATAATAGGCTCTGCTATTGTTGCCCTCAGGAGCCATATACGCAAAGAGGACAATGAGTTTTATAAGTTCATAAAAAAGTATATTAACAATGAAATGAAAAAGGTGATAATGGCGGAGATGGAGCAGGCAGAAAGGACGTTTGTTCCAAAAGAGCCCGGAGAGCGCAAGCTGAATGAGCAGAAGGCATCGGAAAGGGCGCTGCATCATGAGCATCTGTCTGCAGCAAGAGAGAGCAGCTTAGACACATGCTGCCATTAAGGTATTTATATGAACAAAAGGTTCATGGCGGCTTTTATTTGCACTATTGTACTAATGTTAGAAGCAGCAGGTGCAGGTATTCTGGGCATGAACCTGAACGGTTCATGCTATGCTGCTGTGATCCATGTCCCTGATAATTATAAGACTATTCAGGGCGCAGTAGAGAAAGCGCTTCCAAAAGACACAATTATAGTTAAAGAAGGAGTATACAGAGAGAATATTGTTCTTACAAAACCCCTCACAATAAAGTCCGGCAAGGGGCCTGATTTTACTTCTATTCAGGCAGGTAATTCAGATGAGCCTGTTTTTAAGGTCAGCAATGTTAAAGAGGCAGCGATTATCGGCTTTAAAATTACCGGCTCTTCTGCATCAGGCATACACCTTATAAACTCTCAATACAATGATATAAGCAGCAATAAGATATCAGGCAATGAAATAGGCATATTTCTTCTTTCCTCTAACAATAACACACTGACAAATAATCAGGCTGATTCAAATGAACAGATTGGCATATATTTAGAGCTGTCTAACAATAATACCTTAAAAGAAAACAGCGCAAGCCAGAATAATGACAAAGGCATTTTTTTAAGCTCCTCAAACAGCAACAGTCTTATAAAAAACAGTATTTACCTGAATGCATGGAATGGCATTACTTTGTGGTCTTCACACAACAACATGCTTCAGGATAATTATGTATTCAGAAACACATACGGGATTGTCATCAGCGACTCTGAAGGCAGCAGCCTAACTGATAATTCTACATGGTCTAATATTAATATTATAATGCCTGTGCTTCTGATTTATACAGGCATTATACTTTATATAATTGAGAAAAGGATATTTGCCTTGCTGTACACGGAGTAGTATGTTTAAAATAAATATCTTTCTGGCATCAATAGGACTTGTGCTTGCAACAGCAAGCTTTTTAAGCGGCATGCAGCTTATTAAGAAGGATAATACCGCTGTTATCTTAAAGATACACAGGCTGAACGGCTACATTACATTTTTAATATTTATATCCCTTGCGCTCATGCCGTTATTTGGAAAAGGCGGCATAAAGCCATGGGCGATAACAGCATGGGGCGCAGGATTCGGAATAAGCCTTTTTAAGATCTGGGCTGTAAAAGCCAAAAAGGGGTATAAATACGGCACCCGTCTCGGCATCATCCTCTTTATCATCTGGCTGGCAATTATTTATACACATGTGGTAAAATAAATATATATTATGAATGCAAGGGACTTTGAAAAAGAGATAAAGATCCATATTGAGGCAAGATATCCTGTTTTGTGGCTTGTATCATTTGAGGAGCGCAGGGCTGAAAAGATTCTTGAAGAGATGTGCAGGGCAGCAGGCTTTAAGTTTTGGTCATGGTCTGTATCAAGGGGTCTGTACAGCGCTGAAAAGAAGAAGTGGGAGCCGTTAGGCAGGGAAAAGGTTTTGACCACCATTGAAGAGAGGATACAAAAGAGCGGTGAAGACAATAATCTTTTTCTATTAAAGGACATTGCCGGCTATTTTAATTCACATGAGTTTTTAAGAAAGTTCAGGGACATCCCTGCGATTATTGACGAGCATAGCCTGATAAATACTGTCTGCATACTTTCGCCGACCCTTACAGAGATACCGCCTGAGCTCGAAGAGGATATTGTTGTCATTGAGCTCTCCCTTCCTGATTATAATGAGATTGAGGAGATGGTCCTAAAGACATTCGGGAAACTGATTCCTGAGAAATGGCACGGCTCTACAAGGGCAGTGTTATATAAATCCCTTCAGGGACTCTCCATGGATAATATAAGACGCGTTGTAAGAAAGGCTGTAAGCCTGAATAATGGAAGTCTGAATGAGGACTGCATTAACAATGTACAGGAAGAGAAACAGCAGATTATTAAAAAGCAGAAGATACTTGACTATTACACCCACAAGGAGACGATTGAGCATATCGGCGGACTTGGCGAGATAAAGAAATGGTTCATAGAAAGGGAGCATGTATTCCGTTTAAGCAAGGAAAAGGCTGATACGCTTGGCCTTGATACGCCAAGGGGGCTTATGCTTATAGGCGTACCCGGCTCAGGAAAGAGCCTCTGCTGCAAGGCTCTTGCAGGCATCTGGAACCTTCCATTATTAAGATTGGATGTTGGAAGGCTCTTTGGCTCAACTGTCGGCGAGTCTGAAAAGAATATAAGAAGGTGCATCCAGCTTTCAGAGGCAGTAAGCCCATGCATTTTATGGATAGATGAGATTGACAAGGCATTCGGCGGAGTAAGCGGCTTTCAGGGCGATTCAGGCACTCAGCTTCGCGTCTTCGGCACATTTGTTAC
>MHEL01000132.1:0-5648 GCA_001803815.1 Nitrospirae bacterium RBG_19FT_COMBO_42_15
GTTCTTTTTCCACGCTTCATATCTATAGCCCTTTGCATCCTTCTTTACTACAACCTCCACATCTGCGCCTGGTTTTCTTATTATATGTCCTGTGTATTTCCCGGATGAATCTGTGAGCCCCTCCTCTTTGCCGTCTACAATCACCTTTGCCTGAGAAACAGGTTTGCCGTCAGGCACTGATCTTGCCTCAAGGGCAATATCTATCTTACTGCCCTTTGAACATGAAATTAAAGAAAAAAGGATAAGAATAGAAAATACAAAAAATTTATATTGTCTCATAACATCAACCCTCCTGTAATCATTCCTTGCTAAGTATTGCAATAAATCTATACTCTCCCTTTTGATGACTCTCTGCAATTACAACTACCTCTTCATTTAGACTTATATCACCTTCAAAGCTGCCTTTATCTGCCCTGCCTGCTCTAATGTCATTAATCTTTGGATAAATCTTAAACATAGTCTTCCATTCCTTTTCGCCCTTTTCTGCTTTTAAGGTTATGTCCTTTCCCACCTTTGTCTTAATTGCTCCATTAAACTGGCCCTTTTTATCTGTTATCCCCTTTTCAATACCGTTTAATATTATCTTTGTATCAGGCACAATATCTCCTTTTTCATCCCTGCTTTCAACAAAGAGCCCTATCTCTACCTCCTCTGACAGGCTGCAGCCAATTGACAATAGAAAAAAGGAAAAAAACATCATTATCCAAAAATGTTTTACAAATATCTTATGACATACAAAAAGCATTAAAAAATTCAAAGAATAACAGCAAAGAAGCCATAAATATCACATGGAAGGCGGCTGTATATTCACCTCCCCCGGATTAATAATCTTCTCCTCATCCTTATTGCCTTCTTTAAGGCTCTTCCTCTTCCCTTCTGGTATCTTTTTCAATTTAAATTGAAATTTCTTGTGGCTGAATTTGCCGAGCTTTGCGCCTTGCGTCTCTGTTGCAAAGCCGAGTTTTGACGCCTCTACCTTATATTCTCCGGCTTCAAGCTCCTTTTTTTCAAACAGGCCTTTGTCATTTGCCTCTGTTGAATAATTCGCCTTTCCAATAGGCGCTGAAAGGTTCATCATATTAAGAACTGTGCCTGCAGGGTTTTCCGCCTTTAGAAGCTGTCCGTTCTCATCAAGAAGCTGAACTGTCCCTGATATCTTTGTTGCGCACCCTGCTGCTATGATAAAGAGAAAAATTCCGAAAATTATTTTCCTTAATCCCATTTCTTCCTCCTTTTTCTATTGTCATCTTGTAGAAAGGGCGTAAAGATTCCCTTCCCTTGAAATACAAAATAAACTATTGCCTTCTAATGATATTTGCGAGGCAACCCCATCCTCAATCTTTAGTTCCCTATGAACAAAGCCATCCTTTATATCAATATCATAAATATTACCGCTGTCAGAGCTTGCAAAGACGCTGTCATTATATATAACCGGACTGCCTGTTATCCTCCCTTTTGCATCAAATCTCCAGACTATTTTATTTGATGAAATATCTATTGCATAAATAGACTGTTCATTTAATACTGCAAAAACCAGCCCGCTGCTTACGGCAAGATGCGGCCTTGCAGCGCCCTTTAGCTTATGCCTCCACCTTAATAAACCAGACGCCTTATCAATACCGATTATCTCACCATCTGTTGATGCAGAAAAGATTGAATCATTATATATAACCGGTTGGCCTGTGAGCCTCTTTTCTAATTGAGCCTGCCACCTGACAGCAAACCTTTTCTCATTTGCAATCAGCTCAATAGCATATAGATTTCCGTCTTCAGAACCAAAAAATAACATCTGATTATCTACTGCTATGTATGATGAAATAGGATTTGGAATCCTTATATCTGAAAGCCTTTCTGTTCCATTATCCAAAAGCGCCTGTATTCTTTTATTATCAATCAGTAGAATAATCTCTCTATCAAACACCTGCATAACAGTAATGTCATTTGCATTTCCTTCCACCCTGTAAGACCAGTTTATCGCGCCATTGTCCCTCTTAATACTATAAAGCCTTTTATTATTATCAAGGGCATAAAGCGCCTTCCTGCCTATCCTCAACCTTTCAATCTCACTGTATAAACCTTGCTTCCATCTTGTCTTCCCAGAAACCGCATTAACAGCATAAATATTGTTATCATCGCCTGCTACATAAACTGCCTCTTTCTCTGCCAAAGGCTGTAAGAAACTGTTTACACCTGTCTTAAATCTCCACTTAATTGCGCCTGAAATTCTATTAACCAAATAGATGTAGCCCTTATCTGTAGCAAAGATGATATCATTGCCTTCAATAATCGGCGATGAGCTAATCTTACCATCAATTGAAAAATAATCCCTAAGGCGAAGCAGTCTCTTCTCATCCTCTGTTAATCTCTTTTCGCCCTCCACTTTCATTCTGAGCAGTTCCATCTGATAGAGCTCCTTTGCCTTTTCATTAAATCTCCACTGGGACTTTCCATCAGCAATGTTAATTGCGTAGAGGTCATCTGTGCCTGCATACAAAACAGCATCAGATGATGACAGATTTATATTCAACCCCTTTTCTATTTTTATCCTCCATTTTTCTTTGCCTGCCTCTTTATCAATACCATACAAAATACCATCCTCTGAAATCATACTTATACTATCCTTATAAATCAGAGGAGCAGAAGCAGGATTTGAGCTGATATTAAACTGCCACTTTAATTCGCCGGTAAATCTGTTTAAGGCATACATCCTCTCATCCCTTGAACAGAAATAAACTGTATCAATGTTTATAAAAGGAGCTGCTGCGATCCCTCCATCTGTCTTGAACTTCCATAAAAGAACGCCATCTTCTGAATTCAGGGCATAAAAATATCCATCCTTAGATCCAAAATAAAGTATCTTCTCTTCGCTGATCAAAGGTGAGGATGAAATTCCTCTCTCTGTTTTAAATGCCCACCTTTTTAAACCCGTTTCAATATTAAGGGCATATACTGTCCCATCTGCTGAGCCAAAATAGACTGCGCCGTCTGATATTGCCGGAGGAGAATTAATAGAGCCATTTGTCTTGTATTGCCAGATATCTTTTCCATCATCTTCTCTTAATGCTAATAAATACCCGTCCCTTGTGCCTGTATATATGATGCTGTTAAATCTGGTAAAGGCATTATCATAAAGGTCAGTCCTGATACGCCATCTTTTCTGTCCCCGCAAATCAAGGGCATATAAAAATCCATTATATGCCTGAATATATGTAGTTCTATGCTCCTGAGTATTGGATTTTGCGTATGTCTCATTTCCAACCTCTGTCTTCCATTTTATGCGAAAGTCAGTATCTGTCCCGGCAGATGCAAAAGTATTTATTAATAAAAAATGAAGGACTGCTAAAATTGTAAGAATAGCTTTAATCATCCGTTATTTGATATCCTAATATAAGATTGCAAGATGTTTGCCAGAGAAAGGGATAAAGGAAAGATATAGATAATTGTTTGAAAAATAAGGATATTTTTTATTGGCGGCGCTGATTAAGATTAGAAGGTGTCGCAAAATAAATACAATTTAGTGCAATTGGGGCAAATTTTGGAGATTACTTCTGAACCTCTGGTGTAAGCATCATACTTCATTTCCTTATAAGCCTCCACAGGTTTGGTATGTCGCTTATTATGTGTGTTACAACACCTACAGTAGCAGGTATTGCCGCAAGACCGGAAATTATGAAATGGTTGTGTGGGAGCATGTTTAGGCACTTATATCTTTAACAATGGTTTCTATATTCACTTTTCTTTTTTGCTTAATACTATCTTTTTAAAATGGCTGCTTAGCCTTTTAATATCGTCAAGGCTTTTTTTAAAGACGCCATAAACAATAGCATCATCAATCCTGTCATAACTGTGGACTATAATATTCCGCATCCCTATCATCTTGTCAATTAAAGACACATATTTGGAAGGAAAAAGATTATTTTCTTGAAGTATTAGAAACACCTCTCTATTATTTCCAGGCTCATGCAGTCTTTTATCGGATATAAGCATCTTGCCAATATCAATAATTGCCTCTATTATTTTCTGAAGATTCCGCTCAGTTGAGTCCTTATCCTTCCATGACTTTCTATATTTGTCAATATTGGGATTAGACTTCTTTATCTTTTCAAGCCTCTTTAAGCAATCATCAATCAGCTCAAACTTTCTGTAGTATATCTCCATATTTTCTTTTCCTTAAGGATATTAGATAAGGCTCAAAATCAAAGTATTCTCTTTTAATGGCATTCTCAAATCCAAGCCTCTGAGAAACATCCTTTGTGTATAAGGCTATCCCCTCTGTAATTACTTTATACTGGAGTTGAACAGAGGCGTATTTACCTCTCAGGTCAAAGATGCTTATCTCCAGTTGAATGTCAATCTTTTTTAAAAGTAATGTAAAAATAGCCTCTGCCTTTGATATCAACTCTAATCTTTCCGAGTCTTCAACATCATATGATGTAAGTATTGCAATATCTATATCGCTATCCTTCCTGAGCCTGCCCTTGATAACAGAGCCATAAATATAAATCGCCTCAATCCCTGATGGTATTGAGGCATGTTTAATCTGTGATTTTAAAATATTGATTATATTCTGCTGCTTCATGTTGAAATTATACGGTTTAAGAAGGGTTAATGCAAGCCTAAAAAATCCATCTTTCAATTAAAGGATTGAGGCACACTGATTTTTCTATATCGTCCGTTGCATAAATTTTAGTATATGCTGGGCGATTTCCTCGCCCTTCTCCTCTTGCAGAAAATGCCCTGCATCTTTAATCACTATCTCAGGCTGGTTCTTTGCTGACGGGATTAGCTTCCGAAAGAATCTGTCAGCACCATGGGTAATCGGGTCTTTATCAGAAAACATCACAAGCGTGGGCTTATCCCATTTAGAAAGGAACTCTCGCGTATGCCGCATCTCAGCAGCACCAGCATCATCATAGTTAATTGGAACGAGCAGAGGCCATGCAGCAGCGCCTGCCTTGTAAGACACATCTAAAAAAGGCGCTTCATAAGCAGCCACAATTTCTGGAGCAAGCAAGTTGCCATTTGCCATGCCCATTCGTATCACCTGTCCAATAGGAAGGTCAGGTGTATTTTTTGCGAAATGACGCCATTTGAGAAATGCTTCACCCACAGGCACATCACCTGTTGGCAGCCAGGTGTTCATGATTACCAGCCGTGAAAATAGCTCAGGCTTTTCACTCACAAGTCTTAGGCCAATCAAGCCGCCCCAGTCCTGCACAACCAAAGTAATCCGATTGTGTGAAAGCAATTTGATAAATCCTGACAATGTATCGCAGTGCATCTTAAAGGAATATTCATTTTGCTCAGTGAACTTGTCTGACCTGCCAAAGCCAATAAAGTCCATTGCAATAACCCTGTGACTTTCAGAGAGCAGAGGAATCATCTTGCGGTATAAATATGACCATGTCGGCTCGCCATGAAGGCAAAGAATCGTTTCTCCTTTGCCTTCGTCAACATAGTGGACACACAGACCATTAACCTCAGCATAGTGCGGCTTAAAAGAAAAATCAGATAAATTAGCAAATCGTTCTTCTGGTGTACGGATAACAGACATGGTTTCCCTTATTTAGTAATATCAATCAGCCGCATTTCGCTCTTTGCAAGGTCAGGAATGGCAATGTGAAAGCTCTCGTCGTCTTCCCATAAAG
>MHEL01000132.1:5680-9859 GCA_001803815.1 Nitrospirae bacterium RBG_19FT_COMBO_42_15
ACTGCCTCCGGCTTTCCGCCTATCTTCATTTTGTATAAGCTCTTAGTCTTCCAGTCGCTGAAAAAAATGGTCTTCCCGTCCTTTGTATGCGCAATGCCGTCAAGCTTTCCAAAAGGCGGAAGGAGCTCTTTAATCTCTTCTTTTGAGGATACAGAATATAGCCCCTTATCACTGCCGCTAAAGTCATAGCCAGCAACAAAGATATTGCCTTTTTCGCCGCACAAGCCGTTTGGCGAAAGACCCTTTCCTTTTGCAATAACCTTAATCTTAGGCCTGTGTGATCTAACAAGAAAATCTGCCGGCTCTATCTGATAAATCTGGTCCCCCTGCGTATCGCTCACATACAAAGTGTTGTCTCTTACAATAACATCATTCAGAAATTGAGCTCCTTCAAGGTTTATCTTCTTGCCCTCTTTTGTATCTAAATTAAACTCCCATAAAACATCAATGTCAGTCACCCATAACTTATCGCCTTTAACAGCAATGCCCTTTGGCTTGTTTAAAACAATCTTTGTCTTTGGGTCAGGCAGAAACTTTTCTTCCAAAGTCTCGCCTTTCAAAGAGAGTTTTCTAATTGAGCCAGCCCCGTCCTTTTCTGTTGGTTTCAGTCCTGAGCCGAACTCACTCATATACAGAACCTTCTCTGCCTTGTTATATGCAATGGACTCAGGATTTTTAAAACCGCCGATGACCTTAACCGCACTCTTTTCACCTGCAAAGGCATAGAATGAAACAGGCAATAACATAATAGTAATTAATGCAAACACAATCCTTTTCATATAACACCTCCTGTTAAAATAAAAGAAATCATAATTTTAATTTTTGCATTTTAAATTTTGCATTTGACTTTTTTACACCCCCAGCTCTGCTCTGGTATGAATAAATGCCAGTATGCTATCCCTGCCTACGATGCCGAGGAGTCTGCTGTCCTCCACAACAGGCAGTTGATTGATGTCCTCTGATGCCATCATTTCAAGGACATCATATAACCCATCCTTTGGACTGACCTTCTTCATGCGGTCAAAAGGCGTCATTGCCTCCTCAACAGTCTTTATTGTCCAGAGATGCCTTGGTATATCTTTGACATTGTGCAGTGTAATAATTCCTTTAACCTTTTCATTTTCAATTACCGGAAAGCATCTTCGCGTGGTATAAAGGATATAATCATTGACCAACTTCTCAAGGGTAAACCTGCCAGATACATTGGGGCAGTCTGTTGTCATTACTTCTATCACAGTGTGGCCTTGAAGAATATCTTTTAATGCCACCTGACGATAGCTTGCTGTAGCAGCATTCTCAAGAAACCACCCAATAAATGCGATCCATAAGCCATTTACCCAATTGCCGCTGAATATCATCCAGATGCCAATAAAGATAAACAGGAATGCAATGCCCCTGCCTATTGCAGCAGCAATCTGTGTAGCCCTTGCAAAATCCTGTGTAGCGCCCCAGATAATGGCGCGCAGAACCCTTCCGCCGTCTAATGGAAATCCCGGAATAAAATTAAATATTGCAAGCATTAGATTTATGCTTCCAAGCCATGAGAAAATAGTTGCAATAGGTTCGCTGAGATTACTGAGTAATAAATATAATATCCAGAATATAGCGCTTAAGATGAGGCTTGTTGCAGGCCCTGCAAAGGCCATCATAAATTCATCTTTTGCCTGTTTTGGCTCCTGTGTAATCTGTGCAGCGCCGCCAAAGATAAAGAGCGTAATATTATTTATAGGGATTCCATGTCTACGTGCCACTAAACTGTGCGCCATCTCATGAATCAAAACAGATGTAAAAAAGAGGATGCTTGTAATTATCCCAAGTATCCAGTATGTTGCTGGCGTCCAATCAGGATATAATGCTGGCAGTCTGTGCGCTGATAAAGACCATGTGATAAGAAAGAAAATAATAAACCATGAATAGTCAAGCCTGATAGTAATGCCGAGGATAGTGCCGAGTTTGATGGAGCCCCTGAACATAATGTCTTCCTTTCTGTCATCACGGTAAGCATGACATTACTTCGTCAACTTTTTTAACGACCCCTCGTACACCTTCAAATCCTTGTCTGAAAACAAAACAAATCTTATAATTTGCAGAGGCGCTGCCGCTGCTTTTATAAATTCAATCACTGCCCTTAATGCAATCTCTGCTGCTTCATTTATTGGATAACCATAGGCGCCTGTGCTTATGGATGGAAAGGCAATGGATTTTATTCCTTTTGAAACAGCAAGCTCAAGACTCTTTCTGTAGGCACTTGAAAGTAGTTCTGCTTCTCTATGCTTCCCATCTCTGTAAATCGGGCCAACAGTATGAATCACATGCTTTACCTTAAGATTGCCGCCTGTGGTAATTACTGCGCTTCCTGTGGGGCACCCGCCAATCTTTCTGCACTCCTCCATGATTTTTGGCCCGCCTGCCCTGTGTATGGCGCCATCAACACCGCCGCCGCCGACAAGCCGTGAATTGGCAGCATTTACTATTGCATCGGTTTCTTCATTTGTAATATCGCCTTTTATTATGGAGAGGGTTGTGGAATTGATCTTGATTTCCATGCAGGCCTCCGTAATTGTCTACTCTTTCAAATATATTTCCGTCATTCCCATGAAAGTGGGAATCCAGATATTTTAAAAAGCTGAAACCAAAAAAGCTGGATTCCTGCCTCCGCAGGAATGACAACAATCATCATTCAATCCTAAGAGCCGTCTCTTCTACCTTCCCATCTTTGATAAGAAAACCCTTCATAACAGGCTTTACTGAATCCATTAGTGAGACAATTATATATACTGCATCAGGATAGTAGGAAAGGTTTATGTCAACTCCAGATGGACGTGCAGGGCTGTGAGGATGTGAGTGGTAGATAGCGAGCATATCTATGCCTTTTGTCCGCATATCCTTAATCACAGCAAACTGCTCCTTTGGCTCCATAAAATACTTGTCAGGGTCATCTTCTGTATTTTTCATCTTATATATATGTGTAGCAGCTCCATCCTTCCCTGCAAGGATGCCGCAGCACTCAAGCGGCGCCGCTCCCTTTGCGTGACTAATTATATCGTCTATAAAATGTTTTGGTACTGTCAGCATAGGCAATAAAATGGCAAAAGGCTAAGGGCAAATGGCAAAAGGTCAAAACCTTTAGCCTTTAGCCATGAGCCTATAGCCTTTTTTATAAATGGCATGTCTGCTCATATGCCATCAACTCTTTTATCTTCGGCTCCTTGCCGCATAAAGGACAGTTTGGGTCTTTGTGTATCTTTACAACCTGAAATCTCATATCAAAGGCATCGTAGATAATCAATCTGCCGACAAGGCTGTCGCCTATTCCAAGAATCTCCTTTAACGCCTCTGTTGCCTGAAGCGTGCCTATTGTGCCTGCAATAACACCGAGCACGCCTGCCTCCTGGCATGACGGCACAAGGCCTGCTGGCGGCGGCTCTGGATAAAGGCACCTGTAGCAAGGCGAGGTTTCTGATTTATGATTAAAGGTCGCAACCTGCCCGTCAAATCTGAATATGCTGCCTGATACCAGTATCTTCTTTGCAAAGTATGTTGCATCATTCACAAGAAATCTTGTTGGAAAATTATCAGAGCCGTCAAGGACAATATCATAGTCCTTTATAATATCCATTATATTGTCTACGCCAAGATATTCCTTATATGTAACTATCTTCAAATCAGGATTTATAGCAGTGAGCGTCTCCTTTGCAGACTCCACCTTTGGCTTATTTAAATCAGGTGTTGCATGGAGTATCTGACGCTGCAGATTGCTCATGTCAACTACATCAGCGTCAATAATTCCTATTGTGCCGACGCCTGCTGCAGCAAGGTATAATGCAACAGGCGAGCCAAGACCTCCTGCGCCAACACAAAAGACCTTTGCATTATTAATCTTCTTTTGCCCCTTGCCGCCTACCTCTGGCAGTATTATATGCCTGCTGTATCTTTTTATCTGTTCTTCTGTAAAACTTGTCATCTTATTACTCAATTACATTCTTTTCTATTGGGTCAATCTTTACACCCTTTTTCTTCATTGAGTCTACAGCCTTTTCAATCTCTGCAGGCTCTCCTGTTATCTCTAAGTCAACCCAGCCCTTCTTTTCCCTTACATCTGCCTTTCTGATATTTGTTATAACCTTAAACTCATGGCCGACATTATAAATAATCGGCTCCTTAATCTTGTCCTCTGGA
>MHEL01000133.1 GCA_001803815.1 Nitrospirae bacterium RBG_19FT_COMBO_42_15
CTGTATGCAACTGCTACTGTTACCTTTGCGCCTTTCTTTTTTAGCTCCTCTGGCAAAATCTCCCTTGCGACCTCTGCCCTTGGTATTAAAATCTTTTTGCCTTTTATGCCGCCCTTGCCAATTCCTTTTATTATACCCTCTGCCCTGTATTCCTTTGGCACAAAATCAGGCGCAATGCCGAATGTCTCAAGCTCCTCTGCTGTGGCTGGGCCTATTGCGCAGACCTTTATGCCCTTTAAATCACGCAAGTCTTTTTTATTCTTTTAATTGCTGAATCAAGCCCCTTCCATGTCTTAGGAGGCATAACATCTATTGTTGGGAACTGGACTACATCAGCGCCATTTGCCTCAAGCAGCTCTGCAAAGTCACTTGCCTGCTCCCTTGAACGTGTAACAACTATCTTCTTTCCAAAGAGCGGTCTTTTATCAAACCACCTGAGTTTATTTCTTAAAGAAACAACCCCGCCTACAACAGTAATTGCAGGCGCCTTAAAGTTTGCTGCCTTTGCTTTATCTGCAATATCAGCGATGGTTCCAACAAGCGTTTTTTGCTGGGAGGTTGTGCCCCAGCGGATCAAGGCAACAGGGGTATCCGGGCTTCTTCCGTTTTCAATCAGCTTTTTCATATTTGGTTCAAGGTTTCCTATGCCCATATAAAAAACGAGCGTTCCAATGCCTGTTGAAATCTTGTCCCAATATATATTTGACTCATCCTTTGTCGGGTCTTCATGTCCTGTGATAAATGCAACAGTTGTAGTAAAGTCCCTGTGCGTCAAAGGAATGCCGGCGTATGCCGCAGCAGCAGCGCCTGCTGTAACACCGGGTATAACCTCATAGTCAATGCCTGCCTGAACAAGCTCCTCTGCCTCCTCGCCGCCTCTTCCGAAGATGAAGGGGTCTCCGCCTTTCAGCCTTGCTATAGTTTTTCCCTCTTTTGCCTTTTTAATAATCAGCTCATTAATCTGCCACTGTGAGAGGGTATGATTTCCGCCCATCTTGCCCACATAGATAATCTCTGCGCCTTTCTTTGCATAGGAGAGGAATTTTTCATTTGAAAGATAGTCATAGACAATCACATCTGCTGTCTTTATGCGCTCTACTGCTTTTAATGTTATAAGCCCCGGGTCTCCGGGGCCAGCGCCGATTAAATATACTTTGCCTGTTTTCATTTTATTCCATACACCTCTTGAAGAACTTTATCTGCGCCTCTTGATAAGAGCCTCTCTGCCAATTCAATTCCTATTTTTTCAGCATCCGCTATCTTTCCCTCTATCTTATCCTTATGCATCTCAGTTCCATCAACGCTTGCTACTAAGCCAGCAAGAGTGATATTTTTATCCTTGATTATGCCATAAGCTGCTATTGGCACCTGGCATCCGCCTTCAAGCTTTTTTAAAAATGCCCTCTCTGCCTTAACGCAGACAGATGTCTCATGATGATTAAAGAATTTTAAAAGATCATTTATATCTTTATCATCAATTCTGCATTCAATCCCAAGTGCGCCCTGTCCGATTGCAGGGAGTGAATCATCTATGTTCAGATACTCTGTTATCTTATCCTGCCAGCCCATGCGCCTTACACCTGCTGCTGCAACAATGATGGCGTCTAAATCTTCTGTTGTTAATTTTCTTATCCTTGTATCAAGATTTCCCCTTAACTGCTGTATCCTGAAATCTGGCCTGATGTGTAAAAGCTGCGCCTGACGCCTTAAACTGCTTGTCCCAATCTTTGCCCTCTCAGGAAGTTCATTGAATGGCCTTTTATCCTTGCTTATGAGCGCATCCCTTGGGTCTTCACGCTCTGTTATTGCAGAGAGGTGGAGTTCTTTTGGCAGATCAGTTGGCACATCCTTCATGCTGTGAACTGCCATGTCAATATCGCCTCTTAATAGCGCCTCTTCTATCTCCTTTACAAAGAGCCCCTTGCCGCCTACCTTTGCAAGAGGCACATCAAGAATCTTGTCCCCTGTTGTTTTGATTTTAATTATCTCAACAGCAAGCCCGGCGTTCTTTTTTTCTAATTCTGATTTTACCCAGTTTGCCTGCCATAAGGCAAGCTGGCTGCCTCTGGTGCCGATTTTAATTGTTTTTTTCAAGTTTGCCTCTTATATTAGTGTCATTCCGCACTTGATGCGGAATCTATCAGACTGTTGAAAACGTACCAAATGCCCTTATTAACAGTCTTATAATTGTAACGACATATTTATAAAATCCCTCCTAACCTCCGTTTTCCAAAGGGAGGAATAATATACCCCTCTTTGACAAAGAGAGGCAAGGGGAGATTTTCTAATACATATCAATTCAATTATGAGACCCTTAATTAATGTCATTCCCGCAGTGTTTTTGGGCGGGAATCCAGAATTATTAGGTAGGGGCGAACGGCCGTTCGCCCCTACTGGATTCCTGCCAGATACATGCAGGAATGACTTAATTAGCCTCGATCCTTCTTCTTATGCTCATGATGCGGAAGCTGCTTGTCAAGATTAAACAGCTTTCTTACTGCCTCAATGAATAATGCGCCGTCTTCTGAATTTGTCTCCTGTTTAAGCGCAATTAACGGCGTATGGATAATCTTATTTACAATAGCAGTTGCCATGCTCTCAATAGATTTTTTTTCTTCCTCTGTAATGTTTTTTAATTTGGAGACAGTCCTTTCAATTTCAGCCTTTTTTATTTCTTCCATCTTTTCCTTTAGCGCAACTATTGTAGGCACTACCTCAAGCGTCTTGAACCAGTTGGAGAAGGTTACAACCTCTGAGTTTATTATCTCCTC
This sequence comes from Nitrospirae bacterium RBG_19FT_COMBO_42_15, assembly GCA_001803815.1. Taxonomy (GTDB): domain Bacteria; phylum Nitrospirota; class CAKKRA01; order 9FT-COMBO-42-15; family 9FT-COMBO-42-15; genus 9FT-COMBO-42-15. The sequence continues at coordinate 2,772 of MHEL01000133.1, forward strand.
TGCCTTTTCCGCCTCTTTTTCACGCTCCTTTTTATTTGCATCAACAACAGACTGGAGGTCGTCGATGTCATACAGATAGATATTATCAATCTTGTTGATTTCCGGGTCAATATTCCGCGGCACTGATATATCAATGAAGAATACAGGCTTATTCTTTCTCTGATGGATTATATGCTCCACCATGTCATATCTTATCAGATAGTGCGGCGCGCCTGTAGAGCATATTACAATATCTGTATGCACCATCTCATTTGGAAAGTCCTCAAATTTTATCGGTTTGCCGCTAAATTCTTTTGCAAGTTTAAGCGCCCTCTGGTATGTCCTTGTGGAGACAACTACATTTCTGACGCCGTTGTTTTTAAGATGTCTTGCTGCAAGCTCGCTCATCTCGCCCGCGCCAACAAGCATTACAGTTTTGTCTTCAAGGTGCTCAAATATCTTCTTGGAGAGCTCAACAGCAGCATAGCTTACAGATACCGCGCTCTCTGCAATCCCTGTTTCTGTCCTTATCAGCTTTCCGACAGATATTGCCTTTTTAAAGAGCCTGTTTAATACAACGCCTGTTGCCTCACTTGACAGGGAGTATTCAAAGGCATCCTTTAATTGCCCGAGTATCTGCGGCTCTCCAACAACCATTGAATCAAGGCTTGAAGCCACCCTGAATATATGTTTTACAGCTTCTTCGGCAGAGTATACATAAAGATGCGGTTGTATATCCTTTGGGTTAACAGAGTCATGAAAATCAGTAAAGAATTTTTTTACCTGCGCAATCCCTTCTTCTATATCCCTTACAACAGAATATACCTCCACCCTGTTGCATGTGGATAGTATTGCCCCCTCCCTGACTAAAGGATATTGCCTTAGCTTATGCAAAGCATCGGGCAATACCTTTTCCGAGAATGATATCTTCTCCCTGATTTCAACAGGGGCTGTTTTATGGCTCAAGCCTACAACTAATATATTCATAAGCCTACGATGTGAAATTATGGATAGTTTTTATAATGAGATTTATACCTGCAAAGGTAAATATCACAGCAATAAAACCACCAATAGAGAGATAAGCTGCCTTGCGCCCCCTCCATCCATATGTAAACCTTGCATGGAGAAAGGCTGTATATATAAACCATATAACCGCAGACATTGTCTGTTTCGGGTCCCAGCTCCAGTATGTCCCCCAAGCATACTCTGCCCATATAGACCCTGTAATAATCCCAAGTGTAAAAAGTATATATCCGAATACGATTGCCTTGTGATTCAATTCGTCAAGTATATCCAATGAAGGGAGTTTTCTGTAAAGTGTGTCTATTTTTTTTGCCTTTAGATTTCTGTCCTGTATTAAATACATAAGGCCGGCAACAAATGAAAGCGCAAAGGCAGCGCCGCCAAGCAATATAAGTATTGTGTGTATGCCGAGCCATGCGCTTTGCAGCATAGGCGGAAGCTCCCTAATAGCCATTGGCCTTATGGCTACAGATGCCATTAGTATAAAGGCAAGCGGGACAAGGAAAGAGCCGAGGGCGCTGACCCTATACCTGAATGCTGTTATCAGGAATGTAAGAATAATTGCCCATGAGAAGAAAGAGATTGCCTCATGAAGGCTTGTTATGGGTATATAGCCTGCCTCAGCCATCCTGATAATTATAGCTGCGGTATGGGCAGCAAAGCCTGCGCTTGCTGTCAATAAGGCAACATTGGCTATGCCCTTTTTATTTGAAACAAGATTCCATAGATATAGCGCAGCGCCAATAAAATACAAAAATAGCGCAATTCTTAAAAAGAGAATGTTTATAAGCATCGGTTTATCCATAATTTTTATTGTAAACCCCGTTAGAAGTCTTACTTCTAACGGGGTAAATAAATAGTTTACATTTTTAGCCTTATATGTGTCAAGGGAAAATAAAGGACATTGCAATTGAATATCTTTTGTGTTACTCTTTATAGATATTTCTTTAAAAAATATAACAGGAGAGAGTAAAAAATGAAGTTTGAGGATTTTTCTTTAAGCAAAGAGACATTGAAATCCATATCTGAAATAGGGTTTGAGGAGCCAACGCCGATTCAGGTTTCTACAATACCTCTGATATTAAGAGGCATGGATATTGTGGGCCAGGCGCAGACAGGCACAGGCAAGACCGCTGCATTCGGCATTCCTATTACGGAAAAATGCCAGAGAGGCAGGAATCCATTCGCCCTTATTCTTGAACCTACAAGGGAGCTTGCAGTTCAGGTGGCGCAGGAGATTAACATGATAGGCAAACACAAGAATATCAGTGTATTGCCAGTTTACGGCGGAAAGTCTATTGAAAGCCAGATAAAGGCATTAAGGCGCGGGGTGAATGTAATCATCGGGACCCCGGGGCGACTTATAGACCATATGAGGAGAAAGACTATTTCTCTATCTGATATAAAAATGGTGATTCTTGATGAGGCAGATGAGATGCTGAATATGGGCTTTATTGATGATATTGAGCTAATATTAAAAGCCATTCCTGCTGAAAGGCAGACGCTCTTGTTTTCTGCAACAATGCCGCAGCCGATAATGAATATTGCAAAAAGATATATGAAAGCGCCTGAAAAGGTGCGGATAAATCCAAAGGATATTGTTGTGGCAAAGATAAAGCAGGTATTCTATGAGGTGAGGGAATCAGAAAAGATAAATGCCCTTTCAAGGCTGCTTGATGTTGAAGACCCTCAGCTTGCCATTGTCTTCTGCCATACAAAGCGCGAGGTTGATGATGTTTCAATGAAGCTCGGCCAGATGGGATACAATGCAAATGCCCTTCATGGCGATTTTACGCAGTCAAGAAGGGATGAGGTTATGGATAAGTTTAAAAAGGGCCTGCTTGATGTGCTTGTTGCAACAGATGTTGCTGCGAGGGGGCTTGACATTAAAAATGTAACCCATGTTATTAACTACAGCATCCCTCAGAATCCTGAAAGCTATGTTCACAGGATTGGAAGGACAGGAAGGGCAGGCAAGTCAGGTATGGCAATAACCTTTGTTACACCGAGGGAGTACAGGCACCTGAAAATGATTGAAAAGACCGCTATGACCACAATTGACAGAAAGAGACTGCCATCTTCACAGGATGTTATTAAGGCAAAAGAAAAGAATATAATAAAAGAGCTTTCTGAAATAATTAAGGAGAAAAAACATGCCGGCTATCTATCAGCAGTTAAAGAGCTGTCAGACGGCTACAGCCCTGATGACATTGCAGCAGCAGCGCTTTATGCTGCATACGGTGAGGTAAAGGAGGGGCCTTCTGAAGAGAAGTATGCAAAGGGCGGGATGGTGCGTTTGTTCATGACAATCGGCAGACAAGACAAGATTAAGGTTGCTGATATTGCAAAGTCTATTGCATCAGAGGCAAACATCCCTCACGCAAAAATCGGGAACATAGATGTCTTTGATAAATTCACCTTCTTTGAGGTTCCAGAAGAGCTTGCAGACCATGTAATACGCTCTGTTGACGACATGCTGGTGAAGGGCAGGAGGATAAAAGTCCAGCAGGCAAGGGCAAAAAGGCAGTGAGACGCTAAACAATTTTTATTTGACAAGTTCAGGCTTACTTTGCTATATTATCTTAATTTTTTAAGCGGGAGTAACTCAGTGGTAGAGTGCAACCTTGCCAAGGTTGAGGTCGCGGGTTCGAATCCCGTCTCCCGCTCCAAATTTTTAGTTCAGAGTGCTGAGTTTGGAGTTCGGAGTTAAATATTCACATTTAGTAACTCCAGACTCCTATTTTTATCTTTACACTCCCAACTCATAACTCTAAACTATAAACTTGAAAGTGGCGGCGTACCCAAGTGGTAAGGGAGCAGTCTGCAAAACTGCGATGCAGCGGTTCAAATCCGCTCGCCGCCTCCATAATGCCGGAGTGGCGGAATCTGGTAGACGCAAGGGACTTAAAATCCCTCGGGGGGTAACTCCCGTGCCGGTTCAATTCCGGCCTCCGGCACCAAGTTTTCAATTAAAAATCTTCTACCCCACCTTAAAAGTAAAGATGCTATCCACTTAACATGATTTTTATACATACAATCATGCAATGATTAGGTTATTTTATAAGGCTTATGCAGGGTTTAATATGGGAATAATGGGGACACATCCCCTAATCTTTTATAATGCTTAATTAATGTACTGGGAGCCACGCCTTCAAAAATCTTTTTTCAGAATTAGCATGAGCAGGGCATCTGCAAGCCTGATTCTAAGAGTGAAGCATAGCGAAAGGCATCAGAG
>MHEL01000134.1:0-1289 GCA_001803815.1 Nitrospirae bacterium RBG_19FT_COMBO_42_15
TAACAGGCGAGTCAATGCCTGTTGAAAAAAGGATTGGAGATGAAGTCTATACAGCAACCATTAATGACGCAGGGCTTTTAAAGATAAAGGCAACGCATGTAGGAGCTGATACAACCCTTGCAAAGATTATCCATCTTGTAGAAGATGCAGAATCAGCAAAGGCGCCTGTGCAGAGGATTGCAGATAAGTTTGCCGCGTATTTTACGCCTGCAATCCTGTTGATTGCCGGATTAACATTTCTGATTAGCGGCAATATTATATACGCCATTGCTGTTATTGTTGTTGCATGCCCATGCACTGTTGCTGTTGCAACGCCGCTTGCTGTTGTGGCAGGCACTGGAAGGGCTGCAAGGAAAGGTATAATCATTAAGGGCGGCGTTTACTTACAGGCGCTTGCAAAGATAGACACCGTTGTTGTGGACAAGACAGGGACAATAACAATCGGCGAGCCGAGGATTACAGACATCAAGGCATTTGCAGAACATAATGAACATGAAATCCTTACAATGGCAGCAGCAGTAGAGCGGTACTCTGAACATCCGCTATCAAAGGCAATTATAAAAAAGGCAGAAGACGAGGGCATTCATATACCTGAACCGCAAGACTTTCAAATAATACCGGGGCAGGGTGTAATGGCAAGATATAATGGCATATCTGTGCTTCTCGGAAGCAGGGAGCTTCTGAAAGGCGGAAAGGTGACCTTAACAAATGAAATAGAGGCATATATGAAAGCCCGGGAGGAGGAGGGCAAGACAGCGCTTTTGATCAGCCATGACAGCGAGGTATGCGGTGTAATTGCAGTAGCAGATGTTGTTAGAAAAGAGAGCATAGAGGCAATCAAGGAGATTAAAAATATGGGCATAAAAAATATTATTATGCTGACAGGCGACAACTGGCGCACTGCAAAGGCAATTGCAGAGCAGGTTGGCATTGATAATGTAGAGGCAGAGCTGATGCCAGAGGACAAGGTTAATAAGGTTCAGGAATTGATAACAAATGGCAAGAAAGTTGCAATGGTTGGCGACGGGATTAATGATGCTCCTGCATTGGCAAGGGCAGATGTTGGGATCGCCATGGGCGCCGCAGGCACAGATGTTGCCATAGAGGCAGCAGATGTGGCATTGATGAGGGATGACTGGAGACAGATACCAGAGGCAATAAAAATAGGAAGAAAAACCTTTGGCGTAATCAAGCAGAACCTTGCAATCGGTATAGCCTTTAATATTATAGGCGTCAGCCTTGCTGCAACAGGCATATTAACGCCTGCCATGGCAGCAGTAGCTCATGTA
>MHEL01000134.1:1323-6657 GCA_001803815.1 Nitrospirae bacterium RBG_19FT_COMBO_42_15
GGGTGATAAGGTGAAAAGGAGGTAACACCATTGCCAGTATTATTAAAAACAAATGAAACAAAAACCGCCCTGTCTGTCCGACAGGCAGGCACCTGCGAGATAACCTTTGTTAACAAAAAGATAGTTGAGAATGTTAGGAAAAAGCTAAAGCCTGACAGCACCATCAATCAATTGGCTGAGTCCTTTAAGGTGCTTGGCGACTCAACACGCTTAAAGATAATTTATGTCCTCTCTCAGGCAGAGCTGTGTGTATGCGACATCGCAGCTTTACTGGGACTCTCTGACTCTGCTGTATCGCACCAGTTAAGGGTTCTCAGAAATATGCGGCTTGTGAAGTACAGGAAGGAGGGCAAGATGGCATATTACACGCTTGATGATGAGCATATTGAAAGCCTTTTTAAGGAAGGGCTTAAGCATGTGGAGGAAAAATAACAGTGCGGTGTCATTCCTGCGAAAGCAGGAATCCATGGTTCGACAGGCTCACCATGCATCCTGAGCCTTCGGCGTGAGCTCAGTCGAATGCTTGTCGAAGGACTGGATTCCCCCGCATTAAGTGCGGGGCAGGCTCAGTCAAAGACGGGATGACAAAAGGATGCTTGATTTGCCTTCTTTAAAAATGATAAAATAGCCTCAATTAGAGATTGCTTCGCTGCCGCTCGCAATGATGATGCAGCAGGAGAAATATAATGATATTAGAGATTAAAAAATACCCTGATCCAATCTTAACTAAAAAAGCAAAGAAGATTAAGAATATTGATCAGGAAATACAAAAATTAATAGATAATATGATAGAGACCATGTATGCTGCGCCTGGCGCTGGACTTGCTGCGCCTCAGGTAGGCCATTCAATAAGGCTTGCTGTCTTTGACTCATCTGTAAAAGAGGAAGAAGGCCGGCTTACTGTGCTGATAAATCCTGAGGTCATAGAAAAAAATGGAGAGGTCATAATAAAGGAAGGCTGCCTTAGTGTCCCTGGTTTTGAGGCGGAGATTAAGAGGCCTGAGCAGATAAAGGTAACAGGCTTAGACAGGAATGGTCAGCTTATAACCATAGAAGCAACAGGTTTTCTTGCAAGGGTAATTCAGCATGAGATAGATCATTTAGACGGCATCCTTCTTCTTGATAGAATAAGCATATTAAAACGAAACATATTTAAAAGACGTTTTCTCAAGAAACAGAAAACTGAATCAGAAGAACAGGCTGCGCAGGAATAATGAAGATAGTATTCATGGGTACGCCGGAGTTTGCAGTGCCGAGCCTCAATGCATTGTTAAGCTCTAAAAAAGAGATAACAGCAGTTGTAACACAGCCTGACAAGCCGAGCGGCAGAGGCAAAAAGCTGACGCCTCCCCCTGTAAAGGCTGCGGCTTTAAATTCAGGAGTAGCGGTTTTGCAGCCTGAGAGGATAAAGGATGAAGAATTTGTAAATACCTTAAGAGAAATAAATCCTGATGTTATAGTTGTTGCAGCCTATGGAAAGATACTTCCTAAAGATATTATCCGCCTGCCAAGATATGGCTGTATAAATGTCCATGCCTCTTTCCTTCCAAGATACAGGGGCGCAGCGCCGATAAACTGGGCAATTATTAATGGTGAGAAGGAGACAGGTATCACTATTATGCAGATGGATGAAGGGCTTGACACAGGCAGCATTCTTCTACAAAAAGGAATAGAAATAACCAAAGAAGATACAGCAGGAACACTCTCAAATAAATTATCAAAGATAGGGGCAGAACTTTTAATTGAAGGATTAAATGCTATTGAAAAGGGAGAAATTAAACTAATCCCGCAGGATAACAGCAAGGCGAGTTATGCGCCAATGCTTAAAAAAGAGGACGGCCAAATAGACTGGACAAAAGGTGCAGAAGATATATATAATATGGTTCGGGGTATGGACCCGTGGCCCGGCGCCTTTACATATTATAAAGGTGAATTATGGAAGGTCTGGAAGGTAAGGCATGGTGATACCGGAAAAGGCCTCGCAGGTGAAATATTGGCAGCAGACAAGGACAGGATAGATGTTGCATCAAAAGACAACGTCATCTCTATTATAGAGATACAGCCTGCCAACAAAAAGAGGATGACTGTATCAGTTTTTTTAAGAGGACATAAGGTAGAGGCGGGTGTTATACTCGGCAAGTAAATGAAGAGCAGAAAGACTATTTTCATATCCCTCACAATAGGCTCAATAGTTTTATTAAGCGCAGTCATATTTCTGCTATGGTTAATACCAGCAATAGGGCTTGTAAATATTCATCCTCTTTTACCTAAACTTGGATTTGCTGCTGTAATTGTATTGTTGGCAATGCTATTCTTAGGCGCAGGGATATTGACCTATGGAATAATAAGCGGCAGAGAGATTGCCTTTGCCCAGAGGCTGAGGGGAATTGTAATGAAGATGCTCTATCCTATTATTGTAATGATAGGAAGCATCTTCAAGATTTCAAAGGAGGAGATAAACGGCGCATTTGCTGATTTGAATAATCAGCTTGTAATGTCAAAGCAGAGAAAGACATCTATTGACAGACTCCTCGTGCTTTTACCCCATTGTATACAGTATGATGAGTGCAAGGTAAAGATAACAGGGGATATACACAATTGCGCGCAGTGTGGAAAATGCGAAATAAAGAATTTAGATGCCTTGTCAAAGCGGTATAATCTTCAGATATCTGTAGCAACAGGCGGCGGTCTGGCAAAGAGGCTGATCAAGGAAAAGAGGCCGGAGGCAGTGGTGGCAGTGGCATGTGAAAAGGAGCTTGCGATGGGTTTAAAAGAGACATATCCATTGCCTGTTATTGCAATACCGAATGAAAGGCCATACGGCTATTGTATAAATACTACTGTAGATGTCTCTGCTATTGAGAAGGCAATATTGCATTTTATAAATAAATAAAAACTTCATCCCCTCTCCCTTGATGGGAGAGGGCAAGGATGAGGGTGATTGAAGTAAGAGGGGGGAGATGGGATGTAAAACTTTATTTTTTTGTTTATAATACTTATATGGCAGTTGCGGGCTTAAGCCTGCGACAGCCGAAATTAATATACTCACCCCACCTGTCCTCCCCTTAGTAAGGGGAGGAATAAAAGGAGGGGTTGTTATTAAAATTGGAGGTTGATTAAATATGAACACAATGAAAACTATGATTCTAATGGTTGTATTGACTGTTTTGGTAGTCTTTGCAGGCTCTGCATTAGGCGGCCGGAACGGAGCTGTAATGGCATTTGCAATGGCAACAATAATGAACTTTGGCATGTACTGGTTCAGCGATAAGATTGTATTGAAAATGTATAGCGCAAAACAGGTAACTGAACAAGAGTCGCCAGAGCTTTTCAGGATTGTCCGTGACTTGACAATGAAGGCAAATCTGCCAATGCCAAAGGTATACATAATGGACAATCCGGCGGCAAATGCCTTTGCAACAGGCAGAAATCCGAATCACGCAGCAGTGGCAGTAACAACAGGGATACTCAATATCTTAGACAAGGATGAACTGTCAGGTGTACTTGGACATGAGCTTGCGCATATCAAGCACAGAGACATATTAATTGGGACGATTGCCGCCACAATGGCAGGCGCCATAAGCATGCTTGCAAACATGGCTCAGTGGGCAATGATATTCGGCGGCAGGAGCGACAGGGACGAAGAGGGCGGAAGCCCTATTGCAGGCATTGTGATGATAATTGTTGCGCCTATTGCAGCAATGCTGATTCAGATGGCCATCTCCCGTTCAAGGGAGTATATTGCAGATGAGGGCGGAGCGAAGATACATGGTAATCCATTATCCCTTGCAAATGCCTTAAGGAAGCTGCACAATGCTTCACAGCGGATTCCAATGGACGCCAATCCTGCAACATCGCACATGTTTATTGTAAGCCCGTTGAGGGGTGGAGGCATCTTATCGCTTTTTTCCACGCATCCGCCTATGGAGGAGAGGGTTAAGAGGCTTGAGGGAATGGTAACAGGGATAAGATAAACAAACGGCTTCGTAAAAAATCCATCTGCTGCGTTGTCGCTTCGACCTCGCATCCTCACATACTAACATGTATGCTGCGGTGCGAGTCCTCACTCCGCCTTGCATCTGGAGCTTTTTACTTTGCCGTATATAACCTATAAAGATGAAACACGATGGAGGCTTAAAATAGAACGTGGCGCAAGAAGGGCAAGCCTGAATATATTAATCAGGCTTGATACAAAAGAAGGCTTTGCAGATGAACTTATAAAGGAGGTCTTTAATAAGACCTCCTTTTCTGTTATTGACAGGGCATTTATTACAGAGCTTGTATATGGCGTATTAAGGCAGAGGAGTCTCTTAGACTGGATTATTGAGAAGGCGTCAAAAAGACAAATAAAAAAGAGCAGTGCATTAATACGAAATATCCTAAGGCTCGGCGCTTATCAGCTTTTATTTCTTGATAAGGTGCCTGTATCAGCAGCAGTAAACGAATCTGTAAAACTTGCTAAAGAAAAAGAACAAAGGTCATCTGGCTTTGTCAATGCAGTATTAAGGAATATTGACAGGGAAAGGGAGAGGATACCATATCCTGAACCAGAGGAGCATCCGATAGAGTTTATCTCTGTAAGATACTCACACCCCGCATGGCTTGTTAAGAGATGGATAGAGAGATACGGCTTTGATAAAACAATTGAGCTGTGCAGATTAAATAATGAAGCGCCTCCTTTTACAATAAGAGCAAATAGGTTAAAGATTAAAAAGGAGGAGCTAAAAGAGCTTCTTAAAAAGGATATTGACAGTATAGAGGATTGTTCTGTATCATCAAATGGCCTGATATTGCAAGGGGTTTCAAATATCTCTGAGAACCCTGTTTTCAAACAGGGTCTTTTTTATGTGCAGGATGAGGCAGCGCAATTGATAAGCCAGATACTTGATCCAAAATCGGGCGAGAAGATTTTAGATGCCTGTGCAGCCCCGGGCGGCAAGGCAACGGATATTGCTGAGCTGATGGAGAACAGAGGCGAGATTATTGCCCTTGATGTAAACAAAAATGGCGTAGCCTTAATAAAAGAGAATTGCGAAAGGCTCGGCATAAATATTGTAAAAACATATTTAAGAGACGCTGCAAAAGATATCAGTGATGTAGCAAAGGAGAAATTTGATAAGATACTTATAGATGCCTCATGTTCAGGCATTGGTGTTCTAAGGAGACATCCGGAGGGAAAGTGGCAAAAGAATGAAGAATTGATTTTTGAATCACAAAAGATTCAGAAAAGAATTATAGAGAATCTTTCAAAATATCTAAAGAGTGGCGGCGTCCTTATTTACAGCACATGCTCAACTGAAAAAGATGAGAATGAGGATGTTGTTGAGGACTTCT
>MHEL01000135.1 GCA_001803815.1 Nitrospirae bacterium RBG_19FT_COMBO_42_15
AGGGCTTTCTACATTAATCTCTGAATACCTTAACTCCCTTAATGAGATATCCAAAAAGATTGATTTGCTGAAGGTAGAAGGAAGGCTATGAAGATTTTAATCTCTATAATCCTTTCTCTTTTTTTGTATGCAGAGGCAGATGCAGCAAAGAAGATATTTCCTGCGCCAACAGGATATGTAAATGACCTTGCAGGTGTGATAGATGCTGATTCAAAAGGCAGGATGACTATGCTTGCAGAGAGGCTTGCTAAAGAGGGAAAGGCAGAGATAGCTATTGTAACCATCCAATCAATTAAGGAGTTTGGATTTGCAGACATTGAGGAGACGGCTGTAAAACTCTTTGAGGAGTGGGGTATAGGTAAAAAGGGCAAGGATAACGGCATTCTCGTCCTTGCATCAATGAAGGATAGAAAGATAAAAATAGAGGTGGGATACGGCCTTGAGGAGAAGGTGCCTGATGGCAGGGCAGGCGAGATAATAAGGAATGGCATAGCCCCATATTTTAAGAGCCAAAGATACGGTGAAGGATTATATAAAGGACTGCTTCTTTTATCAGAAGCTATTGAAGGCGCTGCTCCTGCTGTTAAAAAAGAGGCAAGAAGGGGACAAGGTTTTGGGCAAGGTTTTCCAATAGAAATTATTATTATTGCTTTTTTTATCTTAGCAACCCTTGTAAGCATGATAATGCAAATTGTGAGGGGAAAGGGGAAGGTTGGGGGGAGAAGATACAGGAATAACACCTTCTGGAATTCAGGCAGCGGCGGGTTTGGAGGGGGAGGTTGGTCCAGTGATTCTGGCGGAGGCTTTGATGGATTTAGCGGCGGGAGCAGCGGGGGCGGCGGTGCAAGCGGCAACTGGTGATAATCTGTGTAATCATATCAAAAAAGGAGGTTTAGAGGATGAAAAAGGCAGGCATAATTTTGATAGCATTGGCGCTTCTCTTTATTTTGTTAGGGGGATGGCTTTTTGGCTATTACAATAGTTTTGTAAATATGGATGAAGGGATTAAGAATGCATGGGCGCAGGTTGAAAACCAACTTCAGAGGAGAAGCGATTTGATACCAAACCTTGTTAACACTGTTAAGGGATATGCAAAGCATGAAAAGGAGATATTTGAAAACATTGCTAATGCAAGGGCAAAACTTGCAGGCGCTCAGAGCATCGGCGACAAGATAACTGCGGCAAATGAGATGACCTCTGTTCTTGGGAGGCTTCTTGTAATAGTTGAGCAGTATCCAAATCTTAAGGCAGACCAGTCCTTTTCAAAACTCATGGATGAGCTTGCAGGAACAGAAAACCGTATTGCAGTTGAGCGAAAGAGGTATAATGACAAGGTTATGGAGTACAATCAGATGAGAAGACGTTTTCCATCAAAAATAATTGCCTCGATGTTTAACTTTGCTGAGGCCGCCTATTTCAAGGCGCCAGAGTCGGCAAAAGAGGCGCCAAAGGTTGATTTTGGGGTAAAATAATTTTTGGCGTTAGCATGGTTCTGTATAGCATTGTAAAACAATTATTATAACGACTATTATGTAATTAGGCCAAACTGAATAATGAGAGATGAGAAAAGAAGTCAAATTCATTTGTAACTTGTTTGAACCTGAGAAGCCTAAGGATGAACAGGTAGGTCTCCTTTCTCGCTTCCGTGCCCTTGGTCGTGCCATCCGTCATGTACAGGAGGAAACTGGGAATATGACAGAATGGCTTAGCAAGAAAATAAATGGAGACAGAGTAGAAACGGAAGTTGCTTATGAGGAGATGGTATGGTTTGTTAAAGCAAAAACTGATGATGTAGATTTTTTTGTTAGTGTAATCGGTTCTCACCCAATAGCAGAAAACCAGAGGACAGAACACCAGTGGACACTTTCAGTCCATGACCCTATTTTAGGATTTTTTGAAAAGCGTGATTATCACAAGCCGATGGAGAAGCTGATACGAAGAATAGATGCAGTATTAAAGTCGGAACCAAAAGTACGAGAAATTGTCTGGTATACACGCACGAAGAAAGGCGACCCAATTGATGAAGCCGATGTACCAATTTAGGCTTGACGCCTATAACGCCTCCTGAGCTGAAATTAAAATAAAAATAATTTTTTTATACCTCTTTTTCTTCTGGTCATCCTTCACTCTATCTCTTGCTATATTTAAGTCCTTGCTGATTTTGGAAAGGGAGTCAAGGTTAGGGTTTTGTCAGCAGTTTTAATAGAACCGTCAATTACCTTTGTTGTTGCCAAGAAAAATACGGGAAGCGTCCCGCTTACCCCCTTATTATTATAGACCCTCTTTTCTCTGGCTTCTATTTTTGTATAGCTATTACTTAACAATTCGTCTTAAGTACCTGTCAATATGCTTTACAACTTTCGCAATAAACTTCTTATATTCTTTAAGAGTTACTTCTGTCAATTGCATATTCTTGTCCTCGTGAATAATATCATGTCGTCTGCCCAATATTTCATTTAATTTGTTTATATCAAACCTTGCATTGCCAAAAATATCTTTTCCTTCTACTTGCTTGAATAAGCCTTTCAACTCATTAAGTCCTTGTTTGCCTAAAGGAAACTGGGTATTTATCTTAAATTCTTGATGAATCACATTCTTGTCATTACACCAATCATCCAAAAGAGATATTATTGAATGAAATTCACGTAACTTCTGATTATTATACGTGGTAGGGTTCTCCAATTCTTTATTAAGGGGTTTACTCTCAGAATGAATCTTTATTGCATTTAGTCTAAGCTGTATTGGAAGTTCCAAATTAGTTTTATTTGTCTTTATCAATTTATAATTAAATTCTTTTAAAATATCTTCCACATAGACTTGAAATCTAGTTACAAGAAATACTACGCCCAATTTTAAAAAAAGTTCCCTATTCTCATCATTTCCTTTTTTCCCTTCTCCTTGGGCAAATGATATGAGAGTTGTCACTTTTTTCTCGGCGGTAAAATAGTCATCTGTTGCTTCAAACTGATAGGACATTTTCTAATGCTTTCAACCAATAATTAATCCTGTAATTTATAACATCTGTATCTGATGTTCTTTGTGAAATAGATATTTTAAATTTATCATTCCCCTCTAAGAGTGTTCTCAGTAGATTATTCACTTCATCTTTTCTTTTACGTAAGACTTCTTTATTGAACCTCCGAAAACTTATGCAAATGAATTCTCCAATTGCTTTATTAAAGCGAAGTGTTTTAGCTGTAATGTCCTTGAAAGCAATTTGATGTCCGAAGACTTCAACAACTTTTTCAATAGTTTCTTTAAATTCGTCTAATAACTTTTTTGCTTCTTCAGTTGATAATTTTGAACTCTTATCCATATAATCGTTGATGAAATTTACCATTCTGCCATTATAATTCTCAATTATATACTTGTTTTCTTTCTTCTCGATAATTAACTTTTCTTGTAATGCAAAAACTCGCATAATGAATTCCACATCTAAATATCTGTTGTGTGGTTTTTTGAGTTTCAAAACTTTTTGAAAGTCTTTATTCTTGCTTACGAACTCTTTTGCCATGTTATTAAGGGGACTCCGATATAAGCAGTTTCTCAGTTCTTGATAATTCAATGTTACTGAACCTTTATTCAGGCGCATAAAAATGTCATATTTGATATCTGGATGGCTATCTTTTTTAATGACATTGATACGCATTAAACCATCATTTAATAATGACTCGGCTTTGGGTGGAATATCTTTGTATTTAAGTCCTTCTAATTCTTTTACAATTTCTAAACTTTTAAGTCCGTATTCATTTTGCGAGTACCTTAAAAGCGACTTAAGCCTTTGCAAACCATCAACTACTAGCCATCTCCCGTCTTCCTCCTCAGCAAAGTATAAAGGAGGAATAGGAACATTCATTATCACACTCTCTATGAGCTGAGATGCTCTATCTTCTTTCCAAATAAATTGTCTTTGAAACGGAACCTCTAAAATTATTTTAGGTATGTCTCCTGACATTAGGTTAACCAAAAATTGAACGGAATAGTCATAAGAAGCTGTATTGAGATATCTTTTTTCCTTTGGGACTTCAATTTCCATTTTATCGTCTAAACTTTCTAACGCATCTTTTTTCATCATCTTTTTTGTTTACCTCTAAATAGTTAGTAATATCTTAAAGCTACGAAGGTTAACAAGTTATTATACAGTTTCTGTTCTTTATCCCTTTAGAAAGGCTGAGACTTTCTAAGGGGGTTTACCTGAACAAAACCAATATAAAAGTAATACAAAAGCCATAAAAAAGCAATAAGATATTGATAGAAATGGGGAGAAAAAGGATTAAGTGACAACTTTATATTATGGTTACAAGGCGCTGTAGGGTTTGACAAAATTCAGGATAGACTTTGGGCGCATGAAGCTGAAGTGGTATATCCCTGTCAAGGATGTCTAACACCTATAACGCCTTTTGTTGTCAAGAGAAAAGCTATTCTGAACGGAAATTAAAATAAAAACAACTTCCTTATTTTTTTCCGATACCCTCAGATTGCATAGAAGCCCTTTGTTATTGTTCTGTCTGTCCGCTGGTGGCGAGATGATTTTTTATTAACAAAAGAAGGCAGCACGCTATTGTGCCTTCCTGAGTTTCTCTTTGGGAATTAGATCAATCTTTAATACAGCGCCCAGAGCATTAGCAGCCTTCTTTAATGTGCCTATGGTGCAGCGGCCCTCATTTTCTAACCTTGAAATTACAGGGGTGCTGGTATGCATCATAGCAGCCAGTTGGGTTTGAGTTAACCCACGCCTCTCCCTGAGCTGCGCTATCTTAACTGATAGCCTTAGTCCTTCTAATCCTTCACGGAAGGATTTTGCTACTTCTTTATCCTTTAACTGCTCTTCCATAAAGGACTGAGCCCTTGTTTTTTTCTTAAACATCTTTATACCTCCTTTTTCTTCTGATCGTCTTTCATTCTATCTTTTGCTATATTTAAGTCCTTTTCAGGTGTTTTACTTGTCCTTTTTTCAAAGATGTGAAGCAGAACAAATACACCCCTAGAGTCACAGTAATATAATATCCGATAAAGGTTTCTGCCATAATGAGCTCTGAGTTCCCTGATCTTGCCTTCAACCTGACTGGAATATGGAAATGGAAGATTTGGCCCGAATTCTGAGAGAATCTGAATCATCTGCAGCGCCTTTCCTCTTTTCTTAGCATCAAGTGAAAGTAAAAAATCCTTTACTGGTTCGCTTCCCTTTGCATCGCGGTAGAACTCATAGCTCCACATATCAATAATGATATATCAAAAAAGATAAATTGTCAAGCGCTCATTCACAATAAAACTATCCCTTGTTTCAAAGGGCTGTTTTTAATATAATGATAAAAAGGAGATAATGCTATCAGACCACTCTTTGGAAATACAAACGGGCTCAAATCGGGCATTGAGAAAAGGATTGAGCATATTTATAGAAGAAGGATGCCGCCTGAGATGGTTATTACGCCTGAGCTTGTGCGGTATTTGACAGAGCTCTCACATGAAGCAGGAAGGCAGATTGGCATACTTGCTGACAGGAAAGGTATAGTCCAGTTTGTAATAGTCGGCTCTGAAAAGGAGCTGCTCATACCTGATTTGTCAGACTTCCGCCTTGGAAGAAGGAGGCTGCGCGGCGTGCGGCTGATACATACACATCTTAAAGATGAACCTCTGTCGCAGGATGATCTGACTGACCTTGCCATGCTGCGGCTTGATATGATTGCTGGCATTGGTGTTCTTGAAAACGGCCTTCCCGGCAATATCTACACAGCGCATCTTTTGCCGCCGAATCCAGAGAAAAAGATATATCAGGTTGATGAGCCTTTGCCGTTTCATAGATACAATATAGATTTTCAGGAATTTGTTTATTCATTAGAGGATGAGCTGTCTAAAAAGGCAATCGGCTATGATGTGCGAGACAAAAGAGAGAGGGCAATACTTGTAAGCGCCTCAACTAAAGGCAAGGCAGAGCAGGAGGAGTCACTTGAGGAATTAAAGGAGCTTGCCCGCTCTGACGAGCTTGTTGTGCTTGATACCATTGTTCAGAGGCCGCATCAGATAAATCCAAAGTATCTTCTTGGGAGCGGCAAGATAAAGGAGCTTATAATAATTTCCTTACAGCTCGGCGCTGATATAATAATCTTTGACCAGAACCTGTCGCCTGCACAGGTAAAGGCATTAGGTGAAATAACAGAATTAAAGGTAATAGACAGAACCCAGCTTATCCTTGATATCTTTGCAAGGAGGGCGCACAGCAGGGAAGGAAAGGTTCAGGTGGAGCTTGCACAGTTAAAATATCTCCTGCCAAAGCTGTCAGAAAGGTCTACTGCCTTATCAAGGTTAACAGGAGGCATTGGCGGAAGGGGGCCGGGTGAGACAAGGCTTGAGGTGGACAGGCGGCGGGTAAAGGACAGGATTTATAATCTTGAAAAAGAGCTTGGATCGCTGAACAAGGGAAGAAGCCAGAGAAGGAGCAGACGAAGGGAGGCAAAGATACCGATTGTTTCTACAGTTGGATACACAAATGCAGGAAAGTCTACATTATTAAATGCCCTTACAAACAGCAGCGTGCTGACGCAGAACCTCCTCTTTGCAACGCTTGATACATCAACAAGGAGATTAAGATTTCCAAGGGAGAGGGAAATAATAATCACAGACACAGTAGGCTTTATAAAAGATCTGCCAAAGGATTTGCTTACTGCCTTTCTTCCAACATTGGATGAGTTGAAGGATGCAGACCTTCTTCTGCATATTGTTGATATAAGCAACCCGAGGTTTGAACAGCAGATTGAGGATGTGAATAAAATATTAGCAAGTCTTGAATTGGATAAGATTCCTCAGCTCATGGTATTCAACAAAAAGGACAGGATAGAGCCAAAACTTGCAAAGGCTGTAGCAAAGAGATATAAAGGTGTTGCCATATCTGCATTAGAGACAGCAACACTGCCTGAACTCCTTAATGCAATGGAGGTTTATTTGTGGAAAGCAGAACCTTCGCATCTACAACAACAAGCCCCTGAGGATACGCAATTACAGGATTAAGGTCTATCTCAGATATATCATCAACCCCGTTCAAAAGCTCCGAAACAGTCATTATCGTTTTTGCAATGGCATCAATATCAACAGGAAGGCTTCCCCTGAAGCCTGTTAAAAGCGGATAGCCCTTTATCTGCTTAATCATCTCCATTGCCTCATCCATATTAATAGGAGCAATGCCAAAAGATACATCCTTTAAAAGCTCAACAAATATCCCTCCGAGTCCGAACATTACAGCAGGCCCAAACTGCGCATCCCTTATGCCGCCGATTATAATCTCTGTGCCTTTTTTTACCATTGCCTCAATAAGCACGCCTTTAATCATGGCATTATTAGCCTTTTTTTCAACATCATCCATCATTGCATCAAAGGCGCTGTAAAGTTCGTCCCTATTCTTGATATTCAGTTTCACGCCGCCAACATCACTCTTATGTAAAATATCAGCAGAGACTATCTTCATAGCTACTGGCCAGCCTATTGTATTTGCTGCATGAAAGGCTTCCTCTTTATCCTGCGCAACAAAATGCTCAGGCACAGGAATGCCAATACTCTTTAAAAGCGCCTTTGCCTCATCCTCCAGAAGAGGCCTGTCCCTGTTTGGCACTGCATCGTCTATAATAGTCTTTGCCTTTTCAATAAATTCATTTTTAATAACATAAGAAGTCGCCCTGTTTGTATTCAGTGAATTTACTGACCTTCCCCGTTTTATCAGGGCGCTGACAACCCTTATTGCCCTTTCAGGAGTGAAATATACAGGAATGCCTTTTTCTTCTACCTCTCTTTTTACGGCTATTGTCTCCTCGCCGGCAGTTGAGCAGACAACAACAGGCCTGCCGCTCTTCTTTGCCTTTTCAGCAATAATGTCAAAGACCCCTTTTGTTAATCCCGGCACAGCAAGATGTGCTACAACAACTACTGCATCAAAGAAGGGGTTATTCACAAGGCATTCCTCTAATACCATTTCGTATTCCTTGTCTGTAGTGCTGCCTGTTAAATCAAGGGGATTATTTATGCTGTAATATGCTGGAAGCCTCTTTTTTAATCTGTCTTTTAAATCCTCTGGAAATTGCGGAAGCTCAATCCCTTCCCTTGGCGCCAAATCTGCCATTACAACGCCTATGCCTCCAGCGCATGTTACAATCAAAACCTTATTGCCCTTTGCAAAGGGCTGCATGGCAAGGCCCTTTGAATAATCATACATCTCCAAAAAATTAAATGCCTCAATAACACCACCCTTTTTAAATGCTGCCTTGTAAACCTCATACCTGCCTGCTAATGCGCCTGTGTGCGACTTTACAGCAGCAATGCCCTTATCAAACTTACCTGCCTTTATCGCAACAACAGGTTTTTTCTGGCTGCAAAATCTGGCAGATTCAATAAACTCCCTGCCATCTTGAACAGATTCTATATACATGGCAACCACCTTTGTCCTCTCATCTTCTGCCAGATATCTTAAAAGCTCTATCTCGCCGACATCAGCACGATTGCCGTAATTCACTATCTTTGCCACGCCCACATCCTCAATAGGCGCAATGTCCCAGAAAAAGCCTACAAATGAGCCGCTTTGTGAAAGCAACGAGAGCCCCCCTTGCTTTGTTTTTGCAACCTTTTCTAATGGAAGGAAAAATGTATTAAATCGTGTATGATTGTCAATAACACCAAGGCAGTTTGGGCCGAGGATTCTGATGCCTGCTCTTTTTGCAATATCCTTTATCTCTTTCTCAAGTTTTTTCCCTTCCTCTCCTGTTTCGCCAAAGCCGCTGCTTGAGATAATTACATTTTTTATCCCTTTTTCTGCGTGCTCAGATAAAATCTTTGGAACATGGGGCGCAGGGATAATAATAATGGAGAGGTCAACCTTGTCAGGTATATTCAAAACAGAAGGGTAGCATTTGTAGCCAGACAGGGTTTCATATTTTGGATTCACAGGATAGAGTTTTCCTTTGTAACCAAAAGCAGGCAGGTTTTTTAGGATAACGCCGGAAGGCTTTCTTTCATCCCCAGATGCGCCGACAATGGCAATGCTCTTGGGATTGAAAAAGGCATCTAAATCTTTTATGTTGTATTCCTTTTTCATATAGCCATACACTCAAGGCTTGTTCAGGAGTGAGTTATCAAGGGGCTCGCATTTATTTTGTTTTATATCATCCGTTAAAAGAGCTTTCCGAATCCCATTCCTATTTCTTCAAAATGCTTATCAGCAGTCAGGGCTTCCGAAATTTTAAGCTCCTTCATTATAACAAAGGAGGAAAAATCAAAAAAAGAGATATAGGGCTTATCATGGTATTTTTTGCTCAGTTCCCAAGCCTTTAGCCATCTTTTTTCATCTACCTTCTCAAATATTATTCTGTTGTCCTTAATTGTATCAATCAATGTATCAATAAAAAAGGCAGCGCTTTTGGCGTCTATTTTTGCCCTTAAAAGGGTTATGGTTTCTGCAAGGACATAATCCGTTGTAACAGGGATACCTTTTTTGAGAAGAAATGTTTTATAAAAAGCGCTGGCTTCTGCATGATGGTTGTCATCTTTGTGTGCAATTGCCACCCAGCCCCATGTATCAAAAAAGACCCTCTTCATTTTTTCCTGATTCCATACAGATATTCATCATGTTTGTCTGCAAGGTCTTTTGGCCCGCCCTTGCAAACACCAACTATAGAAAGAAGTTTTTTTGTGGCTTCATCCTCAACTGGCGCTTCTTTCTTTACCTTCCATTCTGCTAAAAATTTATCTATCGCCTTTCTCACTATCTCGGCTGCAGGTATTTTTGAGTGTTGATGCAGCCTCTCCAATGCCTGTTTCTGCCTCTCTTCAATAAACATCTGAAATCTTACCTTAGCCATGTTAAAAGTCTCCTACACATATTGTATTTGAATTATATGTGTATGTCAATAAATTCGTGCAATATTACAGATTAATCACCACTGTCTTCAAATCCGTCATCTCCTCAATAGCATATCTTGGGCCTTCTCTGCCAATGCCGCTGTTTTTTACTCCGCCATAGGGCATCATGTCTGCACGGTACAGGGATGTGTCGTTTATCATAATCCCGCCGACTTTTATGCCTTTAATTGCCTTAAAGGCAATGTTTAAATCCTTTGTAAAGATTCCTGCCTGCAATCCATACTCAGAGTCATTCACAATATCAATTGCCTCATCAATTGTATTATACGGGATTACAGATACAACAGGCGCAAAGGCCTCAAAGCAGACAATGCGCATTGTCCTTTCAACATCTGTTAATACAGCAGGCGCTACAACAGAGCCTTTTCTCTTGCCGCCAGTAAGGAGCTTTGCGCCATTTTTTGCTGCCTCATTAATCCACTCTTCTGCCTTTATTGCAGCCTCTTTATTTATTAATGGGCCAACATCCGTTGACTCCTCAATCGGGTCGCCGACTTTTAGATTCTCTACAAGAGGAATAAATTCAGAAAGGAATTTGTTCATAATATCTTTATGAACAAGCAGCCTTTGCAATGATATACATATCTGGCCTGCATAGGCAAAACCTGCCCGCGCACAGGCAGTAGCAGCCTTTTTTATATCTGCGTCATCATGTACAATGGTTGCAGAATTTGAGCCGAGCTCAAGTATAACCCTTCTTAAGCCTGATGCCTCTTTTATCCTCTTGCCAACCTTTGGGCTGCCTGTGAATGTGTAAAGCCCAATCCTCTGATCAGCAAGCAGCCATTCGCCGACTGTGCTTCCAGAGCCGAATACAATATTCAATAAACCCTTTGGCAGACCTGCCTCAAT
>MHEL01000136.1:0-1258 GCA_001803815.1 Nitrospirae bacterium RBG_19FT_COMBO_42_15
AATGAAGAGAGGCTTGAAAGGGTGACACATTTTGGAAAAGACGCCCTGAATCCATGCGAATTTATTATAGTTTATTATCGTGACGGCAAGCTTCTGGTGAATAGAGAAATTAAGGAGATGCTTCCTGATATTTCATACAGAGAATGGTTAAAAAATGATTTTCCTGTGCTGCCTGATAAACCTGCTGCCTACCCATTAAGATATAAGCTTAAAGGATTCTCAGATGGTAATGCTTTATAATAAAGGAATGAGGTTATGAAAAAGAAACACATATTATTTTTTGTAGACCATAAATGGAGGGATTTACCAAACAGTGTTTATTTAAAACTTTTATTGGAGAAAAAAGGATATAAGGTTACTATTGCAAGAAATGGATTTGAATCTATTGTATTGCCGGTTATTCAGCCTGATGCTGTCATCTTTAATCATGTCTATGAGGATAAGAGGGTAAAATTAATTAAAAGATTCATTAGTAATGGCATAAAGGTAATAATCCTTCCTACTGAAAATATTCCTGTTTTAGATAAGGTTAAAAAATTATTTGCCGGTGCAATGACAGATATGTCTGTAGTAGGCAAATATTTTGCATGGAACAGGGTAATCGCTGATGCTATCAAAGAGCAAAAGACTATCAAGCCTGAAAATGTGCATATAATTGGCGTCCCCCGTTTTGATATCTACAGACAACCGCTTTCATCGGTTATAATCAACAGAGGCGATTTTCTATCTAAATATAATCTGAATAAAAAATTCCCTGTTGTTACTATGACTACAAACTTTACAATGGCAAGTTTTTCGTTCAAAAACAGGGAATTCTTTGAAAAGGATACAAAAGAGCTAAAGACCAGCGAGCTTGGATACAATGAGCAGATAGCCATTCAGGATTTAAGATCGAGAGAGATCTTTCACCAGAGCTTTCTGAGACTTATAAATGATTATCCTGAGGTTAATTTTATAATAAAGCCCCATCCCTCTGAAGACCATATTCCTTATTATGATATGTTAGAGAAAATTCATCGGTGCGGTATAAGAGGAAGGGTTGCGGTTGTCATGCAGGAATATATCTGGGATGTGCTTAATGCAACAGACATCCTGCTTCAAAGATCATGCCTTACAGGTATTGAGGCATGGATTATGGGCAAGCCCACAATTGAACTGCATCTTAATCCTGATGACTGGTATTATTCCGCTGAGATTGCTGGCGGAAGCGATGAGGTGTTTAATTATGAGCAATTAAAGGAGAGAATTGATTTTTACC
>MHEL01000136.1:1268-4423 GCA_001803815.1 Nitrospirae bacterium RBG_19FT_COMBO_42_15
AAGTGTTGAACCCCTTAAGCTTAAAAATAGGGATAATGTCCTTATGGAGTGGTGTGATGAACTTGATGGAAAGGCATCGCAGCGTTTTGCAGATGAGCTTGATAATTTTCTGAAAAATGGGCAAAATGCGAAAAGGCGCTTTTCGTGGCCAGATATTAGAAATTATTTTTTATATTATACATTTATATACCCTGACCATAGATTGCTTGATATGAAACTTTATAAAAATTCCAAAAAGAAGATAGATAAACTTGGCAGAACGGATAAATATTTTAGAGAGCAGGACATTAAATATTGGGAGGATAGGCTGAGACCGGTCTTAAATTTTATATGACCTTAGAAGCTGTGAAATCTGGAAACAATGCTTAAAAAGAAGATTCTTTCAAATACCTTAATAAATTCCGGCGGAAAACTGTTATCCTTTCTCCTCCAGTTGTTTATTATTGCTTACCTTATAAAGACATTGGGTAAGGATACATACGGCATTCTTGCCCTTGCCCTTGCCATTTCTGCAAATACAAACCTCCTTGAGGCAGGGTTTGGCCTTTCTGTAACTAAATATGTGGCAGAATACCACGCAAAGGGAGACAGAGAAAGCCTTTTGAAAATAGTTAATACCAACTTTTTGGTGTCTACAGTCCTTGCCGCATTATTTTCTGTAATTCTTTTAATAATAAATGAATTCTTCTTAGACAGGATATTTTTTATTCCCGCTGAATTAATAAAGGATGCAAAAGGCCTCATAAGAATACTGATAAGCCTGTCAATAATAGAATTCTGGTCTGCAAGCATAATTCGCATAGCCGAGGGTTTTCAGAATTATTTTCTTGTCAGAATAATTGAATCAGTCAAATGGGTATTAAGGGCAGGCTTTATAGTTATTGCAACAGCAATGGGTTACGGCCTTGCAGGGATTGGCGCTGCCTATCTTGCAGCAGGTGTGTTAACCCTGATTGTTCTTTATCTTGCAGTCTTTGCAGGAAACAGCAGCTTAGCCATAGGCATCCGTTTTATGAACATGGATTCTTTTAAATCGCTCTTTGGATTCAGCATCTGGATATTTTTATCAAAGATGTTCGCCTTTCTCGCATACAGGATTGATACGATTATAATAGGGATATTTCTGCCTCCTGCAAATATCACCTATTATAATATTGCATTTAAGATATATGAGATTGTGCGATACGGTTTTTCTCTGCTGTCATCCACCCTCATCCCTGTCACATCAGAATTAAATGCATTGGCAGACAAAGTCAGGCTGAATCTTCTCTTTCAAAAGGCAACAAGATATACAGTCTTGATAATGTATCCTGTCCTTGCCTTTGTATTTTTTTACAGCGAAACACTTATCAAGCTGTGGATAGGCGATGGATTTGAACCAGCAACATCCTTAACCCGGCTTTTTGTAATCTCCCTGTTCTTTGCAGCAGTTGTTTCAATCGGGTCAGAGATGATGGTTGGCCTCAACAGGCTGAGAGAGCTTATATTATATTCAGGCATTGCCTCGGCAATAAATCTTATTTTAAGCATCATCCTTGTTAAGAAAATAGGTGTTAGCGGTGTTGTTATTGGAACTGTTATAGGCACAATTTTTATTATGATTAGCTATTTATACTCCATGATGAAGGTATTTAATCAGTCAATCACAAGTCTATGGAAAGACATTCTTGTAAGGCCAATAATTATTACAGCCCTAATGAGCCTTTTATTTCTCTCTGTTGGAAATATCTATCTTGCCATCTTGATTTCAGCAGCCTCTTTTTTATTTATATTTATATTTATGATAGACAAAGAGGACAGGGATTTAATTTATAACATGGCCTTCTTAAGAAAGGCATGAAGCATTGAAATATAAGGGCATATTAGTAGTAAATGAATCTAATATATATGACTTTTCTGAGTCCTGCCGCTTTTATTCAGAAGAAATAGAATACATTAACCAGCCATTTACAAAAGGCTGAAAGGCAAAAAGTATATTCTTATTTTATTATAATGGTGGTATAATTAAAAAATTATTATAGAAATGAGGCAGTTAGTGACTACATTCAAGGAGCAAGTGCAACGCTTGAGTTAAAGACCTCAGACAGAAGGTGTTTTGTAGTCAAGACACTTAGGAGGTCTGTTATTAAGTAAGGTTATGTCATTCCCGCAGCGTTTTTGAGCGGGAATCCATGAAAAAATTAGATTCAAGTTTTCACGGGAAACACTGGATTCCTGCCAGAGGCACGCAGGAATGACAGAAAAAGGAGCTATACTTATCCTAAGCGTTGCACTTCCTTATTGAACTGGGGGTGTTAAAAAATATGAACTATGACATTCTGTTTGCAATAATGGCTGTGCAGGAGGTAGTTTTCTTTGCACCTATCGCTAAAAAATTAAGAGAGGAGGAAAGACTTTCTGTTGCCTTTCTGACATTTCATGAGGCAGGGGATGATATCTTGGAGAGAGAGGGGATACCATATTTCAGCCTGCACAAGATAAAGCGGCAGTTGGAGCAGAAGGATTATGCAGACATCAGCCTGAGCAAGATTGAAGAGAGGCTTAAGAATAAGATAAAAGAGCTTGTTATTCATGAGATGCTCACTGCGAACAGGCGGGATGAGGCATTTTTGCACAACAAGGTTATTCAATACTATGCAATAATTGATAAGATATTTAAAGAAAATAATATCGGCTGTGTGGTTCAGGAGCTTGGCGGTTTTATTGCACCTCAGCTTCTTTATCATATTTCTATGTTTCATAAGGTCAATCATATATTCATAGAGCCAGCTATGTTTCCTAAGAGGATAGTTTTTACGCTGAACAGGCTTTATGCAGATATTGATGAATATGATGACAGGGCATTGAATGCTACATTGGATAAGGATGTTGATGTTCTTGTGAAAAGATATATCGAAAGCAAAACAGTTGTTATTCCCAAGAAGGACAGGCACTTTTTTCAGGATATGGGATTGATGAGGCTGTTTTCTTCGGATAACTTCAGACGTTTAGCAAGAAAGCTGTATCATAAATACATATTAGGCAGAAAAGAGGAATACGATGCAATAATGTGGTATGCCTTATATCATTTTATAAAATTATACAGGCGGAAGATATTGAATCTTTATTACTCTGAGCCAAAGGCAGGCGAAAGATATATATATTTTCCATTTCAT
>MHEL01000136.1:4448-11001 GCA_001803815.1 Nitrospirae bacterium RBG_19FT_COMBO_42_15
TCAGGAGTCAGTTGTTGAACAGATTGCTAAGGCTGTCCCGCCTGATTATATGCTGTATATAAAGGAGCATCCTGCTGCCATCGGCGGACATTCTTTAAAAAGGTTGAAGAAGCTGCTTGCCTTAGATAATGTACGGCTGCTGCATTCAAGGCACAATTCTTTTGATATTATTAAAAATTCAGCTTGTGTTGTAACTATTAACTCAAAGGTTGGTTTTGAGGCAATAATGCAGGGAAAACCTGTTGTGGTTCTCGGCAAGACATTTTACAGGGGCAGGGGTGTAACAGTTGATGCTGAAAATATTTCAGATATCAAAGATGCGATTAACAAGGCATTGGATATGAGCATTGATAATAAAAAGAGGAATCATTTCCTGAATAATGCGTATAAGTGGTCATATTCAGGCGAGCTTTATGAAAACAGTCATGAAAATGTAAATAATTTTTATAACTCCTTAAAGGATTTTCTGTTAAAATCAGGGGTGGTTAAGAAAGAGGCTGTTGTTTTAGAAGAGGCATTAAAGTGAGGTATAAAAGGGTATTATTGCTGTTTCCGGATTACAAAGGTGGCCATTTCGGGGCGTTGCGGCCTCCTGCAGGGATAGGTTATCTTGCGGAGGCTTTAAAAAGAAACAATATAGATTATGACATACTTGACATGGCTGTTGGCTATTCTACTAATGACCTGCGCAATAAAATAAATTTCTTTAACCCTGACCTTATCGGCATCAGCATGATGTCCTTTATGTATAAGAGGTCTTATGATATTATAAGGCTTGCAAAACAGGTTAAGCCTGATGCTACTGTTATAGCCGGAGGGCCGCATATCTCAACACTCAGGGAGAATGTACTGAATGAGTGTCCTGATATTGATTATGGTGTATTCCTTGAAGGCGAGGATGCTATCATTGAGCTTTGCAGGGGAGAAAATGAATCAGATATAAATGGGTTGATATTCAGGAAAGATGGAGCAGTTATTGTTAATAATGAAAGGCCTTTCAGGGATAATCTTGATGAGCTGTCCTTTCCAAGATATGAAAAATTTCCACTCGGCAAGTATGTTACAGAAGAGATAGGCATAGTCTCTTCAAGGGGCTGTCCCTATGGATGCACATACTGTCCTGTTAAGTCTGCTATCGGCAGAAAGTGGCGTTACAGGAGCGGAGAGGGCATAGTTGAAGAGATTCAATACTGGTATGACAGAGGCTGCAGGCAGTTCAGCATGCTGGATGATAATTTTACCATGAGGCAGGATAGGGTGATTGCGATATGCGATGAGATTAAAAAGAGAAAATTTAAGGGTATAGAGCTTAATTGCAACAATGGAGTGAGGGCAGACAGGGTAAATTATGAGGTATTAAAGAATATGAAAGAGGCAGGTTTTAAATACCTTGCCTTTGGAGTTGAGGCAGGGAATGACAAAATATTAAAGAATATAAATAAAGGAGAGACCATAGAGGTTACAGAGGCTGCGATTAAGAATGCCCTTGACTTAGGATTCAAGGTTACGCTATTTTTTATTGTCGGCTCTCCTGGCGAGACCATGGATGACCTGCAGGATTCAATAAACCTTGCATTAAGATACCCTGTATTTGATGTAAGGTTTTATAATCTTATCCCTTTTCCACAGAGCAGGCTGTATGATTGGGTTAAGGAGAATAATTATTTTATATGCGACCCTGAAGACTACCTGAATAATTCATCCCAGTGGGATGATAATCCAGTATTTGAGACACCTGAGATGAACAGGGAGCAGAGGGTAGAGGCATTAAAGTTGGTCAGGGATGTGAGAAAAAAGGTCAGATACAACTCTATGAGAAATACCCTTGCGCCAAAATTCGGTCCTATTGCCGCTATGGCTGCAAAGGTATATGTGAATGACTGGGTTCAGAATAGATTGATGAAGAGCAGTTCTTTAAGGAGAAATTTGAAAAAGGCTTTTATGCGTGTAGCAGGATGATGAAAATGAAAGTCCTATTTTTAAATCCGCCCTTTATGGGTGAATATGGCAAGTTTTCAAGGGAGCAGCGCAGTCCTGCTGTTACTAAGAGCGGGACATTTTATTATCCCATGTGGCTCTGTTATGCTGCAGGGCTTGTTGAGAAGAACGGATTTGATGTAAAGGTTATAGATGCCCCTGCAAAGAGGATGGGAATTGAAGATGTTATCAAGGATGCCAAGGAGTTCGCCCCTGCACTTGCAGTAGTTGACACATCAACGCCAAGCATATTTAATGATATTAATGCAGCAGTTAGAATAAAGGAGGCAACAGGGAGTTTCATTATTCTTGTTGGCACACATCCGTCTGCAATGCCTGAGGAGACATTAAAGATAAATGAGTCAATTGATGCTGTAGCAAGAAGGGAGTACGAGCAAACTGTAATTGAACTTGCATTACTTATAAAAAATGGAAAGCTTAGTAAAGAAGGATTAGGCAATATAGATGGAATCTCATTCAGATGGGATGGCAATATATTTCACAATAAGGATAGAAGATTCTTAGAAGATCTTGATTCGCTGCCGCTTGTAAGTGAGGTTTATAAAAGACATCTGGATTATAGAGATTATTTCTATGCCCACAGCAGGCACCCGATAATTACACTGATTACAGGGAGGGGGTGCCCTTATCATTGTGTCTACTGCCTGTATCCGCAGACATTCAACGGCCATAAGCTTAGATACAGAAGTATAAAAAGCATTGTTGATGAGATAGAATACTGCCTTAAAAACTTTTCTGATTTAAAAGAGATAATGTTTGAGGATGATACACTTACTGTAAATAAAAAGAGGTCAATTGAATTTGCAGAGGAGATACTCAGGAGGGGATTAAAATTCCAGTGGTCTGCTAATTCAAGGGCAGATGTAGACTTGGAGACCATGAAGATATTAAAAAAGGCAGGCGCTCGGCTCTTCTGCGTTGGCATAGAAAGCGGGGATCAGGGTGTCCTTGACGCAATGAAAAAAAGGCTGACTGTCCCTATAATAAAAGAATTTTTCAATGATGCAAAGAAGACAGGCATATTAATACACGGTTGCTTTCTTGTAGGCAATCCCGGTGAAACAAAGGAGACACTTGAAAAAACATTAAATCTTGCAATTGAGCTTAATCCTGACACTGCGCAGTTCTTTCCCATAATGATTTATCCCGGAACAGAGGCATATAACTGGGCTTTGGAGAATAATTTTCTTGTCACACGCAATTTCAACGAATGGTTAACACCTGACGGCCTTCACAATTGTGTTGTTTCAAGGCCGGGACTTTCCAATTGTGAGCTTGTAGAATTCTGCGATAAGGCAAGAAAGAGGTTTTATACAAGGCCTGCGTATATTCTTAAAAAGTTTATTCAGGGGCTGTCTGATATGCAGGAAATGAAGAGGCTGATAAAAGGGGCATCGATATTTTCAAGATATCTTATACGAGGTTCGTTTGGAAAAGGTTCAGAGAAGAGGTGTTAAATATGATATCTGTTATTGTGCCGGCATATAATGCAGAAAAAACAATAAAGGGTTGTCTTGATGCACTCTTGAATCAGGATTATAATGGCAATTATGAGGTAATAATAGTTGACGACGGCTCCACTGATTCCACTGCTGATATAATTTCAGGTTATAAGACTGTCAGATTAATAAAACAGTCAAATGCAGGACCTGCTGCTGCAAGGAATAAAGGCGCCTCTGAGGCAAAGGGAGGGATTATACTTTTTACTGATTCAGATTGTATTCCGGAGAGGGATTGGATCAGGATGATGATTGAACCCTTTGAGCAGGATATGTTAGTTATCGGCGTAAAAGGAGCTTATAGGACAAGGCAAAGGGAGATTGCAGCAAGGTTTGTGCAATTGGAATATGAGGACAAGTATGAGAAGATGAAGAAGGATAAGACAATAGATTTTATTGATACATATTCAGCAGCCTTTAGAAGAGATGTCTTCTTGAAAATGGGCGGCTATGATACATCCTTCCCGGTTGCATGTGCCGAGGATGTAGACCTTTCTTACAGGATGTCGGCAGGGGGATATAAAATGGTCTTTAATCCAAATGCAGTTGTATACCATATCCATCCCAATACCGTGATTGGTTATCTAAAAAAGAAGTTCAAGTTTGCCTTCTGGAGGGTATTAGCTGTTAAAAAGAATCCCCAAAAGATGGTCAAGGATTCTCATACACCGCAGTCAACAAAACTTGGATTAATGCTGATTCCGCTTATTTATATATCTTTGATAGCCTCCATGTTTTATAATACAAGTTTCGCAGCAATTGTATTTATTATTTACTTGTTAATAATCTCAATCTCTGTGTTTAAGATATTACAGAAAGACATTGTAATAGGATTGCTGTCTCCCTTCCTCATTTTTTTAAGGGACAATATACAGTTTGCCGGATTATTGGGCGGTATAATAAATATTGCTAAAGACAGATTTGTATTGAGGAGTTCCCAGTGCTGAAGAAGCATAGCCAATTCTTTAAAAGCCTTAATCTTTTTTTTGATGTTATCATAATTGTTTTTGCATGGCTCCTTTCATATTTTCTGAGATTTTATCTGACTGTAATACCAGCGCCTGAGCGGATTGCTCCGATACAAGAATATTTAATCTTTATTATTCCTATAATAATAATATGGGGGATTGCCTTTCAGGTTTTTGGCTTATATAGACCGCGAAGATTAACCTCCCGCATAGCAGAGGCGCTGGATATTGCAAAGGCATCTACTGTATCAATACTTTTATTGATAGCTGTCTCATATTTTCTTAGAAGATACGAATTTTCCCGTCTCATCTTAGTATATTTCTGGATATCAAGTATTATTATGCTCAGTTTTGCGCGAGGGATATTCAGAGAGTTTCTGAGGTTTATGCGTAAAAAAGGTTATAATCTAAGATACGCTTTAATAGTCGGCACCGGTAATCTGGCAGAAGGCATTGTAAAAAAGATAGAGCTTCATCCTGAACTTGGTGTTAAGATTGTCGGTTTTTTAAAAGATAAGTCGGAGATATTAAAGAATGACGGATTGCAGCCAAAGATTATCGGGGTTTATGAAGATATAAATAAGGTTATCTCTGAAAAAAATATTGACCAGGTTTTTATTGCCCTTCCATTAAAAGAGAATGACAAACTATTTGAGATATTAAAGACATTGGGAGATGAGATGATTGAAATCAGGATAGTTCCTGACCTGTATCAGCTTACTACCTTACACGGCGGTGTTGAAGAGTTTGAAGGCATGTTCCTGATAAACCTTCAGGGCTCGCCCCTTTATGGCTGGAACAGGGTTTTAAAGAGGGCTGCTGACATTATTTTTTCTTTAATAGCTATATTAATAATATCGCCGCTTATGTTGATTATTGCTGTTGTAATTAAGCTGACATCAAATGGCCCAGTATTTTACAGACAGACGAGAATGGGTTTAGACGGAAAGGTATTTCAGATGCTTAAATTCCGTTCCATGAGAACAGATGCGGAAAAAGAGACAGGCCCTGTCTGGACAGGAGCGGGTGACGCGAGGAGGACAAAGTTCGGCTCGTTTTTAAGAAAGACAAGCCTTGATGAGCTTCCCCAATTTATAAATGTTTTAAAAGGGGACATGAGCATAGTTGGGCCAAGACCAGAAAGACCGGTATTTATAGAAGATTTCAAAAAGAAGATACCGAAATATATGCTGAGGCATAAGATGAAGGCAGGGATTACCGGTTGGGCGCAGGTGAATGGATGGCGAGGAAATACCTCTTTGGAAAAAAGGATAGAATGCGACCTCTTTTATATAGAGAACTGGTCGCTGCTTCTTGATTTAAAGATAATGTGGCTTACTATATGGAAGGGTCTGATAAGCAAAAACGCATATTAACGGCTTTGTAAAAAGTCCACCTGCTGCGTTGTCGCTTCGGCCTCGCATCCTCACATACTAACTTGTATGCTGCGGTGCGATGCCTCGCTCCGCCTTGCATCTGGAGCTTTTTACTTTGCCGTTTAGATTTGATTTTTTTGTGAGAAAAATAATTATTAAGAGGAGGAAATAATGAATGTTTGTGTTGTTGGCACAGGTTATGTTGGTTTGGTTACCGGCACCTGCTTTGCTGAATTTGGCGTAAATGTTGTCTGCGTTGATAAAGACAGAAAAAAGATAGATATGTTAAATAACGGCCATATCCCTATTTACGAGCCGGGGCTTGAGGAGCTGATTAAGAAGAATGAAAAGGACGGCCGCCTCTCTTTTTCCACAGATGTAGATAAGGGTATCAAGGATTCCATTGTTATCTTTATTGCTGTTGGAACACCGCCAAAGGAAGACGGCTCTGCTGACCTTTCTTATGTTGAGGATGTGGCAGGGAGTATAGCAAGGAACCTCAATGGTTACAAGGTGATAGTAACAAAGAGCACGGTGCCGGTTGGCACTGGTGAGAGGATAAAGAAAATTATTCTTGAGAAAAGCAAGAAGCAGGCAGACTTTGATATAGTCTCAAATCCGGAATTTCTAAGAGAGGGTTCAGCGATAGAGGATTTTATGAGGCCGAACAGGGTTGTAATCGGCGCAGAGAGCGAAAGGGCTGTGGAGATAA
>MHEL01000136.1:11113-13271 GCA_001803815.1 Nitrospirae bacterium RBG_19FT_COMBO_42_15
TTGGCGCAGATGTTCATGCAGTTGCAAAGGGGATGGGGCTTGACAACAGGATAGGTTCAAAGTTTCTGCATCCGGGCCCGGGTTATGGCGGATCATGCTTTCCAAAAGACACTCAGGCTATTGCGCAGATAGCAAGGGAGAATAATTATACCTTTGAGGTTGTAGAGGCAGTAGTAAATGTTAATAAAAAGCAGAAGGAGCGTATGCTGGAGAAGATAATAAATACAGTTGGCGAGATAAAAGGGAAAACTATTGGAGTGCTTGGCCTCTCTTTTAAACCAAATACAGATGATATGAGGGACGCCCCTTCAATTGACATTATTAATGGCCTTCTAAAAAATGGCGCTAAGGTTAAGGCGTATGATCCTGTTGCAATGGATGAGGCAAGGAAGGTGTTTAATAATAATATTGAGTACTGCAAGGACTCTTATGATGCGATAAATGGAAGCGACGCCATAGTATTGATTACAGAGTGGAATCAGTTTAGAAATTTGGATATGATAAAGATAAAGAGCCTTTTAAAGTCTCCTATAATAATTGACCTGAGAAACGTCTATGATCCGTTGAAGATGAAGGAATTGGGATATAAATATGACTGTGTAGGGAGAGGGTCGGTTTGGATACGATAAGGAAGATATTGGAAAAGAGGCTGTTAATCAATCTGGCCTCTTTCATGGTTCTTATTTTTATTCTTCCTTTTGCACACACAATGACCTTAAGGCTCGTTGCAATTTTTATCCCTGTGCTCTTTTGGTTATTGGACACAATTATTAACAGAAGGCTTGCCTTTAAAAGAACAGCTCTGGATATTCCGGTCTTGTTTTTATTATTATGGGGATTATTTTCAACCATATTTTCTGTAGATTTTAAATACAGCTTAAAAGAATACAGGGGCGACATGGTTACAGGGTTTCTTCTGCTCTTTTCTTCTATTAATAATATTGAAAAAAATAAGGTGGAGAAGATAATTGATGCATTGATGATTGGGGTAGCAATATTATGTTTATACGGAGTTCTGGAATATTTCGGAATTGCAGGCCAGATGAAGATGAAGGGAAGGGCCGATTCTTTCACACCTGATCCTCAATATTTTAGCACATACATTATTTTGGTGTTGCCGGTTGTTTTTTACAGGTTTTGTGCGGCTGTTGGGAGCACAAAGTATCTATATTTACTGATAGCTTCCTTAGCACTGTTGTCTCTGGTGCTATCTTTTACTAGGGGAGCGTGGATTGTTGCTTTTATTGAGCTTGTTATATGGGGGCTTTTTATTGACAGGAAGATCTTGATATTTCTAATAGTAGTAATAATAATAGGTGCGGTAGGCCTGACGATGACATCAGGTCATCGTCTCTCAGAAAAAAGCTTGCTGGAACAGTATAGAGATTCAGATTCTGTGAGGATAAGATTATGGAAATTTGGTATAATCCATTTAAAGGATTCGCCTGTCTTCGGTATTGGCTACGGCAGAAAGAACTTTGCAGCCGTATACCCTGAATTTTTTAAGAAGGATACACAGCATTTTCACACGCACAATACATTTATAAACATCGGCCTTGAGCTTGGCATCCCAGGTCTTATTGCATTGCTCTGGCTCTTTTGGGTAATATTAAAATCCCTCTGGAAAGACTGGAAGGATAAATTGAATGAGAATAGGATATTATCTTTTGCTATTTTTGTTTCTGTTGTTGGATTTTTAGTCCGCATACAACTTGACCATCTTTTGGTGGATGAAATGGCGTTGATGTTATGGCTATTAGTAGGAATGGGATTTGCTATTTCAAATCCCCCCTCGCCCCCCTTTTCTAAAGGGGGGATGGGGGGATTATTAAGGAGGTAAATGTATAAAGCATGAGAATATTAATTACAGGCGGTGCAGGTTTTATTGGTTCGCATCTTTGCGACAAGCTTCTATCAGAAGGGCATGAGGTTATCTGCATGGATAATCTTATCACAGGGGAGATATCAAATATTGACCATATAAGAGACAGGAAATTTTCCTTTATACAGTATGATGTAACAAATTATATCTATGTGAATGGCAAGATAGATGCCATACTCCATTTTGCAAGCCCTGCAAGTCCGATTGATTATCTTGAGCTTCCCATACAGACCTTGAAGGTCGGCTCCCTTGGCACGCACAAGGCCCTCGGCCTTG
>MHEL01000137.1:0-2172 GCA_001803815.1 Nitrospirae bacterium RBG_19FT_COMBO_42_15
TATTCCGCTGCCACTCTGAAGCTGTGAATATAGAAACAGAAAAGAAGATAACACCCAATGAGGCAAGGGCAGTATTATCTGCTGCACCCGGCGTGATTGTCTTTGATGAGCCAAAAAAAAATGTCTATCCGCTTGCAATTGATGTTGCTGGCAAGGACGACGTCTATGTTGGCAGAATCAGAGAGGATGAGTCAATTGCAAATGGCATCAATATGTGGATTGTCGGCGACAATTTAAGAAAGGGAGCTGCATTAAATGCAGTGCAGATAGCAGAGGAATTGATAAAAGGAAGATAACAATATGTTAGATAAAGATTTAATAAAAAAGGTCTTAAAAGAGGCTGTTAAAAACGGCGGCGACTTTGCAGACATATATATTGAAAAGACACAGCCGACATATATCCATCTTGAGGACGACAAGATAGAAAAGGTTGTCTCTGGCATTGATATCGGCGCCGGTTTAAGGGTTATATTTAATGGCAAGACTGTTTATGCCTATACAAATGATTTATCAAATAAAGCCCTTCTTGAATTAGCTGTAACTGTAAGCTCTGCTGTAAAGGGCAAACATAATGGCGCTGATATTGACCTTAGAAAAAAGAATCCAACTGTAGATTTCAAGATAGCCAAAAGACCTGATGAGGTTGACACTGATAAAAAAGTTCAGCTTGTCAAAAAGGCAAATGAGGCTGCAAGAAAAATTGACAACAGAATCAAGCAGGTATTGGTCATATATAGAGATGCGCTCCAGAATGTAATAATCGGCAATACAGAAGGATGCATAACAGAGGATGAGAGGGTTTACACTACTGCAATGATTCAGGTGATCGCAATAGATGGAAAGATAATCCAGACAGGGCAGGAGCCGATTGGAGGACTGATTGGCTTTGAGCTGTTTGATGAAAATCCGATTGAGAATGTTGCAGAGATAGCAGCAAAAAGGGCAGTTATGATGCTGAAGGCAAGGCCTGCGCCTGGCGGGAGGATGCCTGTGGTGCTTTCAGCAGATGCAGGAGGCACAATGATACATGAGGCAATAGGACACGGGCTTGAGGCAGACCTTGCAATGCAGGGGCTTTCTGTATATTCAAAAAAGATTGGAGAAAAGGTTGCCTCTGAGGTTATTACAGTAATTGATGATGCAACAATGCCGAATAAGCGCGGCTCTTTTAGATTTGATGATGAGGGTGTTGAAGCGCAGAAGACTGTTCTTGTTGAGAATGGTATTTTGAAAGGCTACATGTATGACAGGCTCTGGTCAATGAAGGAAGGCGTGAGATCAACAGGAAATGGCAGAAGAGAGTCTTATAAATATCGCCCGATACCGAGGATGACAAATACATTAATAGCGCCGAGCAAATCTGTTCCTGATGATATAATAAAATCTACCTCATCCGGCCTGTTTGTAAAAAAGATGGGGGGCGGCCAGGTGAATACTGTTAACGGAGATTTTGTATTTGAGGTCAGCGAAGGCTATTTGCTTGAAAACGGAAAAATTGGCGAGCCTGTGCGAGGCGCGACCCTGACAGGAAACGGGCCTGAGGTTCTGAAGGATATTGACATGGTGGGAAATGACCTCGGCTTTTCAATAGGAACATGCGGAAAGGATGGACAGGGCGTGCCAGTTGCTGATGCCCAGCCGACACTAAGAATAAAATCACTGACAGTCGGAGGTGTTGTGTAAGGATGAAGAAAATCAGATGGTGTAGCCGCAGGCTTTAGCCTGCGATGCGCCCTTTTGGAGATGAGAAAGTGGAATAAAAATAGAAAAGATTGGTATTTTTTTTCCTAAAATAGTCAAAAAAATTACTCCCCTTCAATTGTCCCAAAATATTGTTTTATCTAAAAACCTTTAAATTCAAATAGTTACAAAATTTTTGATGCACTTTTCAAGCTGGCACGATTGTTGCTTCTTATTTATTCGGAGATTGGGGGAATATTTAATAATGAAAAGAAATATTAACATTGCACTAATAACTTTTTTAATTGTTCTTGTCTTAAACACCTATGCGCTTGCAAAGTCAGTCCTTCATGATTTTACTGGCCAGGCAGTAGCAGAGGCTGCTGAAACAACTGCAGAATTAAACAGAAGCGCAGGAGGCATTCCTGAATCAGCGTCACTCCTGCTCCTCGGCGCTGGCATGCTGTTCATTGCGATCTATATAAGAAAAAG
>MHEL01000137.1:2388-2643 GCA_001803815.1 Nitrospirae bacterium RBG_19FT_COMBO_42_15
GATTCAGGTCATGGATATTCCATTTCTCTCAGGCGAGGATTATGCAGAGTCCCTTGTAAAAGGGATGCGGGACGGCATGGCCTCAAGTAGTGCAGAAACAACTAAAGTGCAGAAAACAAGCAGGGAAATAGCCAAGAAAAAAAGAAATGGCTATACCTTTGATTATACCCTTGCCGGACTTACCTTCCGCTATGCTGCCTATGGCTATAACTCCTCTGGCAAAAAGATCGCCGTGCCAATCCGTTACCCTGTTAA
>MHEL01000137.1:2655-9090 GCA_001803815.1 Nitrospirae bacterium RBG_19FT_COMBO_42_15
AAGTCATTGAAGTATGAAGATTAGCAATAGGCAATATTTATTTCTCTAACCCATACTCTTTTATCTTCGTTAAAAGCGTCTTATAGCTCACCTTTAGGATTTCTGCTGCCTTTGTCTTGTTCCAGCCTGTTTCATCCAATACCTTTTTAATAAGCCTTGTTTCTGCAATCCTTATTGCCCTGCTGCTTACATCAGAAAGCCCGCCTTTAAGCGGCATCTCATCAAGCAATGCCTTTTCTGCATCAATCTGGCTCAGACCTAAATTCTCAGGCTGTATTGCTTCTCCATTACAGAGTATCACTGCCCTCTCTATGCAGTTTTCTAATTCACGGACATTTCCTTTCCATTGGTGATTCAATATGATTTTCTTAGCCTCTTCTAAAAATCCCTTTATATTTTTATTCATCTCCTTTGAAAATATATTAAGAAAGTGCTCTGCCAAGGGTTGAATGTCCTCCTGCCTTTCACGAAGGGGTGGAATGATTATTGGAAAGGCGCTTAAACGGTAATATAAATCCTCCCTGAATGCCTGCTCTGATATTGCCTTTTGTAAATCCCTGTTGCTTGCAGCAACAACCCTTACATCTATTTTAATCGGCTTGTTTCCGCCGAGCCTTGCAAATTCATCGCCCTGAAGAACGCGAAGGAGCTTTGCCTGAAGATTTAAGTCCATGTCGCCAATCTCGTCAAGGAATATTGTCCCTTTGTCTGAAAGTTCAAACTTGCCTATCTTCTTCTCCTTTGCGCCTGTAAATGCGCCTGCCTCATGGCCAAAGAGCTCGCTCTCCAACAAATCCTTTGGTATGGCAGCGCAGTTTATGGCAACAAATGGGCTGTTCTTTCTTGGAGAGAGATAATGTATGAGCCTTGCAAAAAGCTCCTTTCCTGTGCCGCTCTCGCCCAATAAAAGGACTGTTGTCTTACCCTGTGCAACCTTTTTTGCCTTATCTATTGCCTCAAGAAATCTTGGACTTTTACCGATAATATTCGGCAGGCCGATTTTATCTGAAAGCTCCCCTTTTAATACAATATTCTCTGCCTGAAGCCTCTGCTTTTCTAATGCGCGCTCTATCAACAAAAGGAGATGGTCAGGGTCAAATGGCTTTGTTAAGAAATCGTATGCGCCCTCTTTTACAGCCTTTACTGCTGTCTCTATTGTCCCAAAGGCAGTCATTACAATAACAGGGGTTAAGGAATTTTTCTCTTTTGATGCAGTCAGCACATCCATGCCGCTCTTTCCCGGCAGTTTCAAATCTGTTAATACAAGGTCTATTTTTGCATTATTCAGTTTTTGAATGCCATCTTCAGCAGACATGGCAGTCTCAACCTTATAACCAGCAGCCTCAAGCGTCTGCATAAGCATCTGCGCCATGCTCTCTTTATCTTCTATAACCAGTATGGTGTGCTGCATGAAACCTCCCGAATAATTACTGAATCGGTGAAAGGGTGAAACGGAGATCGCCCCTTCACCGTTTCTCCGGTTCCCCGTTTCTTCCTTTAATCTGCTGCTGGTAAAAATATTTTAAAAGCCGTCCCTTTCCCCTCTTCGCTCTCCACCTCTATCCTGCCATTATGAGAGAGTATTATCTTATGCACCAGCGCAAGGCCGAGGCCTGTGCCTTTTGGCTTTGTGGTAAAGAAGGGCAGAAATATCTTGTCAAGCTTATCCTTTGGTATGCCTGTGCCTGTATCCATAATTACTATCTCCACCATCTTGTCAATCCCGTCTGCTGCAAGATATTTTCCCTCTACCTTCAGCTCGCCGCCTTCTGACATGGCATCAACAGAGTTCTGTATAAGATTAGTAAATGCCTGCCTTATCAAAAGCTCGTCTGCCATAATTTCTGGAATATCGCTTGGAATATTAACATCTATCTTAGGCTTTGGCTCTTTTACCTCTCCCATGGATTTTATCAGGAGATTCCTTATCAGTTTGTTTATATCAACAGGTTTTAGCGAAATAGGCTGTGCCTTGCCGAGGCTCAGGAGCTCATTTATTATCATCTCCATTGTATTTAATTCATTTATTATTGCCTCTATCATACCCTGTTTCGGGTCATTTTTTCCAATCTTTTTTGAAAGGAGTTTTGCAAAGCCGAGTATTGTGCCCATCATATTCCTGAACTCATGGGCAATTCCGCCTGCAAGCTCGCCAAGCACTGTAAGCCGATCCTTCTGCCTTATCTCATCCTGCAGTTTTTTTATCTCGGTTATATCGCTGAATATAAGTATCGCGCCAATAGCCTCATCCTTCCTGTTTTTCAGGATTGATGCGCTTATGCCAACCCATATCCTCTCACTGTTCTTTTTTACAATCTCAAGCTCCTTTCGCGGGCTGCCTTCTGACCTTTGCAGGGTTGAATCCAAGAGCTGGCAGAGTCCGCTCTCATCCCCAAATGCCTCACTGCACGATTTGCCCAGAAGATCTTCGCCCCCAAAACTCAATATCTTCTCTGCTGCCTGATTAAAGGTGGTAATCTTATTCTCTTTATTAAATGCAATAACACCGCTGCTTACGCTTTTTAAGACATACTCATTATAATCCTCAACTACATCTGCCCTCTCCTCTGCCTCTGTGCGCAGCCTTTGAAGCTCCTTCTCTTTTATCTTCAACTGCTGCATCAGCGAATGAAAGGTGTGTATGAGAAAACCTGTATCACCTTTTATCTTTGCCTCATCGCCCTCTTTTGGCGCTGGTCTTCCTGCAATTATGAATGATCGGATTATATAAAAAATCAGCGCAAGAACAACAAAACCGATAAGTATCTTGAAAAAATCAAAAGGCTCTTCTTCCTTCTGCTCCCCCTTATCTGACAGAGGATACATTTTTACAATAACAATGCCCTTTTCCTGTGTAGCAGGATTTGTTATTGAGGCATAGGCGCTCTTTATCAGCCTGTTCCCTTTTGCCTCGTAGGACGATAATATAACCTTATCGCCCCTTTCAACCTTCTCTATAATGGACTTATCAATGCCAACCCTCAGCCCGCTTTTATTTCTCATATCAATGCCTTCATCATTCAAAGCTATTATCTGCTGTGCGCCGTTCTTTCTTATAAGCAGGGGAATAAAATCCGGATCATTCATGGCTTT
Organism: Nitrospirae bacterium RBG_19FT_COMBO_42_15; assembly: GCA_001803815.1. Lineage (GTDB taxonomy): Bacteria > Nitrospirota > CAKKRA01 > 9FT-COMBO-42-15 > 9FT-COMBO-42-15 > 9FT-COMBO-42-15. The sequence continues at coordinate 5,749 of MHEL01000137.1, forward strand.
ATCAAAATTTGCCTCTATCTCCTTTGCAATGAGCAAAGAGGTTACATGCAGCCTTTTTTCAAACTCATCGTTTAAATCCTTTTGAACTGAAGAGATTAAGGAAAGGGTGTGAAAGCTGAAGATAGCAATAAAAACAAAAAGCAGAAATGTTAAAAGCCATATAAGGCCTTTTATGTTTATCATCTTATCTGCCAAAGTTTATATACCAGTTGATTATATGATTCCCCCAAAAGAGCGCTGCTACCGCGCCGAGCGCAAGGAATGGCCCAAAGGGGACTCGATGTTTTCTCCCTTTTCCTTTAAAGGCCATTAAAAACAGGCCGACAACAGAACCTGCAAGGGCGCCTAAGAATATGGTCAGAAGAGCGCTCTGCCAGCCTAAAAATGCGCCAATCATTGCAATCAGCTTTATATCGCCGCCGCCCATGCCGCCTCGTGATAAAACCGCGACAAGATAAAACAGACCGCCTCCTAAGAAAAGGCCGATTAATGAATTTTGCCAGCCTACAGGCAAAACCGTTGCGCCAAGGATAAATCCTATTATAATACCCGGCAGGGTTATCCTGTCAGGGATTATCTGGTGCTCCAAATCAATAAATGTTACAACAATCAGGGAAGAATACAGAAGCGTATAAATCAGGCCATTAATATTCAAACCAAATTTGTAAATTATGAATGCATAACCAACAGCATTTAAAAATTCTATAAGGGGGTATAGAAAAGAGATCTTCTTTCCGCAGCTTCTGCATCTTCCCTTAAGAAAGATATAGCTGATTATAGGGATATTATCATAGGGTTTAATATTTTTATCGCACTTTGGACAGTGGGAAGCAGGGAATACAATAGACTCCTTTCTTGGAATGCGGTATATGCAGACATTCAAAAAGCTCCCTATAACAGAGCCAAATAAGAATGCAGCAACAGATTGAAAAACAAGTATCTTCTCCATTAGATTTAATATACCATACAGCCTGCTTTTATTCAAGGAAGCAAAAGATGCAATAGGTATTGAAATTTTTACAGATTATGGTAATATTCCCATGCTTGGAGGCCGCATTCATGGACATTCAGGGATTAAATAAAATAAATTTTCAAAAAGCCATCTGGGGCTTTTTCAGCTCTGTAAGGCTCTCAATCTATCTTGTCCTCATATTTGTCCTTATCGCCTTTATCGGCTCTTTTATTATGCAGGGAAATCCCCTTTTTGAGGGCATGAACCATGAAATCCTTTTTAAATGGCTTGGCGCGGAGGGAATAGAAAATATTGGAAAGCTATGGTGGCTGTATGCCTTGATAATTCTTACCTGTGCCTTAGCTATAAATACAGTTATATGCAATATCAACAGATTCTCCTCTCTGATAAAATACAGAGAAAGGCTTCGCAAGAGGAGGTGGGTAGAATTATCTTCCTATCTTATGCATATGGGCTTCCTTTTGGTATTGATAGGCCACTTGATTAGCTCATCAACAGGCTTTAAAACAAAAGGCAATATTCTGTATGAAGCTGCTCCATTTAAAGCGCCAAATGCGGACTATTATGTAAGGCTTGATAATCTTAAGGCAGATTATTATGAAGGCGGTTATCTGAAAAGTGTAGAGAGCATCCTAACAGTTATAGAAAATGAAAAAGAGCTATTAAATAAAAAGGTGGAGGTCAACAACCCGCTCTCATATAAAGGTGTATATTTCTATCAGGTTGATTTTGGCGAGGTTGTGTCAGGCGCCAATATGTTGATAGGCAGTGAAAATGAAGGAAAGCTTTACTCATTGGGTTTTGGCGAGAAGATAAATCTCTCGGTAAAGGGATACTCCCTTGAGATTGGAAGACTGCTCCCAGACTTTGATATAACAGCAAATGGCGAGGCATATTCAAAAAGCGAGCGATTCAATAATCCTGCTGTTGAGCTCCTTTTGTATAAAAACGAAAAATTAATTTCAAAGACATGGGCATTTTACAAAGATTTTAAAAGAGAGCCTTTTACAGGCACAAAGATTAAAGCCATTTTAATAGGCTTTCCAACAAAAAAATATGTTATAATGGACATCCATAAAGACAGGGGGGCAGCAGTAGTGCTTATTGGTTCTTTGCTTTTTATCTCTGCCTTTTTAAGCTATTTTACACTAAGGAAAAGGCATGAAAATGACACTTGATCACCATTTCTGTCATGCCCGAATGCTTTTATCGGGCATCCAGAGTAATCGTAAAGGATTCCCGCTAAATACATGCGGGAATGACGAATTGGGATATAAAAATTATGAAACAGGGGGATATGTTTTATGAAAAGCAACAAGCTCTTTGTATTATTTTTTTTCTTTTTATTTTTAACACCGATACTTGCTCACGCAGGCGTCACCAGCAATGTCAGGACAGTGACCTTTGATAAGGGCAAGGAGATTGAGAGCCACAGGAAACACTTTTTAGATGGCAAGAATGTGCGGTATGAAGATGAAACACGGGAAGGAAGGGTAATTGAAATATTTAATTACGATACAAAGAAAAAATATACTGTAATGGATGCCTTAAAGATATATATAGTTCAGGATATACCTAAAGAAGAAGAACTTTCTTCAATAAATGACATAATAGAAGGAAAGGATAAAGATGAAATAAAACCAGACGAGAAAAACCCTAAAAATAAGGATAAAAAACCCAAGAAGAGGACAGTTGAAAAGAAGCTGTTAAAAGAAGAGGTTTATGAAGGGTATTCGTGCGCTGTTTATGATATAAAGATTACAGTTATCGGCAGGGTAAATCAAAGCACCGTCTGTGTAATAAAGGAACTGAATAATTTTTTAGCTAAATCTGAGAATATATCATATCTTGGGATAAAGAGCATTATTGAACACAAAAACATAAAAAAAGTAGACATTGAACCTTCACTCTTCCTTCCGCCAAATGGCTATAAACCAATGAGCCCGTTTTAGGGCATCAGGCATTTACCCTGTTTCTCCCTCCTGATTTTGCCCTGTATAATGCCTTGTCTGCCCTGTCTACGATAGATACCCATTTGCTGTCAAGGTCGGTTTTCTTGTCAAATGCCGTTATCCCGCAGCTTATTGTCACAATGCCGAATTCAGAGCCTTTATGCTCAATCCGCAGCGACTCTACGCTCTTTACAACCCTCTCTGCTGCAATCATTGTATCATTGATGTCCTGTTCTGGAAGAATGATTATTATTTCCTCTCCTCCGTACCTGAAAATTTCATCTGAAATGCGGAGTGTTTTTTTCAATATCTCAGCAATAGTTTTTAATATATTGTCGCCCTGAATGTGGCCGTATATGTCATTATACTTCTTGAAATAATCTATGTCGCACATTATCACACCGTAGCCCTCGCTGT
>MHEL01000138.1 GCA_001803815.1 Nitrospirae bacterium RBG_19FT_COMBO_42_15
ATCTTTGCGCCTGTGCCGATAACAACATTATTCCCGATTGTAGGATGCCTTTTGCCCCGCTCCTTCCCTGTTCCGCCAAGGGTTACCCCCTGAAAGAGTGTAACATTATCGCCTATCTCTGATGTCTCGCCTATTACAACACCCATTCCGTGATCTATAAAAAATCCCCTGCCGATTGTTGCACCCGGGTGTATCTCAATGCCGGTAAAGAACCTGCAGAACTGTGATAAGAATCGCGGGATAAACGGCGCCCCTCTTTCCCATAGCCAGTGTGAAACCCTGTGGCAGAGTATTGCATGAAGGCCTGCGTATGTTAATATAACCTCAAGATAGCTTGTGGCAGCAGGGTCCCTTTCAAAAACCGCCCTAATATCATCTCTTAATCTATCAAACATATAATGATTTTACCTCTGCTTTACTAAACGGCAAAGTAAAAAGCTCCGCTTCCCCGATTCACCGTTTCATTTTTTTTTACGAAGCCGTGATCTTTTGCAAGATGCAGACTGAATACGCTGCTATCCCCTCTCCCCTGCCGATAAACCCCATCTTCTCATTAGTAGTCGCCTTTATATTTATAGCGCCTTTTGAGATTTTTGCAGCATCTGAAATCTTATCAATCATCTTGTCAACATATGGTGAAAACTTTGGCGCCTCTGCAATTATAACAGAATCAATATTTACTATACTGTAGCCTTTTTCGCCAATAATCTTAACACATCTCTTTAAAAGCTCAAGGCTTGATATATCTTTATATGCTAAATCAGTATTCGGAAAGTGTCTGCCAATATCACCTTCTCCTGCTGCGCCAAGCAGGGCATCGCATATTGAATGAAGAAGGACATCAGCATCTGAATGACCTGAAAGACCCTTATCAAAGGGTATCTCTACGCCGCCTATTATAAGACTTCTATCTTTTATAAAAGAATGGACATCATAGCCAATGCCTGCCCTTATCATCCCTTTCCCCTGTACATCGTGAGCTTGCCGAACCGATTCTTATATATCATCTCTGCAAACAACATGTCCTCTGGCGTGGTAATCTTTATATTTTCATAGCTGTCCATAATAACCTTTATCTTATATCCGAGACGCTCCACTAAAGAGGAATCATCAGTTCCATAGTAGTCATTGATGTATGCCTTGTTATACGCCTCATTTATAATCTTATACTTAAATGTCTGCGGGGTCTGGATAAGCCATAAATGAGCCCTATTCATTGTTGCCTCAACAAACATATCATCTGAAACCCTTTTAACAGTATCTTTTGCAGGGATCCCCGCAACAACGCCGTCAAAACTTTTTGCAAATTCAATGCCCTGCTTTATAACATCACTGCTGACAAAAGGCCTTACTCCGTCATGGACAATAACAAAGTCAGTATCATCAGAAAGCAGTTTTAAACCATTATATACAGAATCCTGCCTTTCTTTTCCGCCGGCTATAACCTTTGTCACCTTGTGTATCCTGTATTTTTCAATAATCTTATCAAGGCAAAACCCCTCTTCACCCTTAGGCGCAATAACAATAATCTCAGTGACCTCATCTACTTCTTCAAATACCTTTAATGTATGCGCAAGCACAGGCATATCGCCAAACATAAGAAACTGCTTCTGCCTATCCTTGCCCATCCTTTTTCCCATGCCTGCGGCAGGGATCAAGGCAGTTACCTTATAATTCTTTTTACCGGCCATAATCCATTATCCTTTTGCATAATGCAGTTCTTCCCTGTCGCTCTCCTCTCTTAATCTTGTAAATATCATCCTTCCCGCAGTTGTCTGCAGAACACTTGTAACAATCACCTCAACATTTCTGCCGATTAATCTCCTCGCCTCATCAACGACTATCATTGTCCCATCATCAAGATATGCAACCCCCTGACCCGGCTCTTTGCCCTCTTTGAGTATAAATACCTTCATTGTCTCGCCTGGAAGGACTACCGGCCTTAAGGCATTACAAAGCTCATTTATATTAAGTACTGTCACACCCTGAAGCTCTGCAATTTTATTAAGATTCAGGTCATTGGTAATAACCTTTGCCTTCGTATTCTTTGCAAGGGCAACTAACTTTGAATCCACCTCTTTTATGTTTGGAAAATCCTCATCAACAATATTAACATCTATATTTGCTATCTTCTGCATCCTGTGAAGGATATCAAGCCCCCTTCTTCCCCTTGCGCGTTTTAATGAATCTGATGAGTCTGCAATATGCTGAAGTTCAACAAGGATAAATCTTGGAATAACAAACACCCCTTCCATAAATCCTGTCTCGCACAAATCTGCAATCCTTCCGTCAATTATAACGCTTGTATCAAGTATCTTATTATTTGTGCTGTAGGTAGCAGCAGGGCTGCCGGCAATGCCTGTTAGGTTTGAAAGCCTAACCTCGCTGCCTATCTTTATCCCAATAACTATGCCAAGATAGGTCATTATCCCTATGAGAAAGGCTTTTACCAAAATAATTATACCATGATTTTCATGAAAGATTGAGTTAAAAGGCGCTGAAATAAGATATGCTGCGCTTAATCCTATTATTCCGCCTATAACTGCGCCGCTGATATATTTTACAGGCACCCTTTTTAAGGCAATTTCAATCATGATGCCAATCGCACCTATTGCAGCGCCAATCAAAGCGCCTTTAATTGAAAAGCCAGCGAGTCCTTCATACCTTGAATATGTGACAGCTCCAATTAAAACGCAAAGCAAAACAAAAATTACTCGTATAATATTAATAGCCATGAGTCCTTCTCCCTTTTATTAAAATTATTACTCCTAATTGAATTTCAGATTTATACGGCAAAGTAAAAAGCCCTACATGCAAAAAGATACTGAATCGGAGAAACAGTGAAACATCTCCGATTCCCAGTTTCCCCGCATCTCCGTTTCACTTTTTTATACGAAGCCGTAATTATTATTCCGGCTTTATTGTTAAATACAAAGTATTGCTGCGTCTGTTTATTAACAACAATACCGTATCATCTTTTTTAATCTTTGAAACAATATTCCTGTAATCAGCAGTATTGTTTATCCTTTTCTTATTAATCTCCTGTATCACATCGCCTCTTCGCATGCCTGCAACTGCTGGTGGGCTCCCGGGCTCAATGTAAGCAACTATAACCCCTTTTGTATTAGATGGAAGGTCAAGCTGTTTTGCAATGTCAGCCGTTATATTTTCAACCTTAATGCCTGTAAAAACATTTTTATACGCATCGCCATCATCCTTTTCAATACCCCTGCCCATTTTGGCTATATCCTTCGGAAGTTCCCCGATTGTAATATCTATTTCTTTTTCCGTCTTATCTCTAATCACTTTAATCTTGACCTTTGTCCCAATTGGCATCTGCGCAATAATATTTCTTAAATGCGCTGAATCTTCAATAGACTTGCCGTTAACGCTGATAATTATATCACCGCGCTGTATCCCGCCCTTTTCTGCAGGGCTCCCCTTTACAATATCATTTACCAATGCGCCTCTTGCCTCCTTCAGGCCGAATTGACTGGCAAGCTCTGCATTCAACTGCTGTACAGAGACCCCAAGCCATCCCCTGATTACCTTGCCGGATTTAATGAGGCTGTCCATTACTGCCTTTACCATATTAGAGGGCACGGCAAAACCGATTCCCTGATACCCGCCGCTCTGGCTGAAGATTGCGGCATTGATGCCTATTACCTCTCCCTTTATATTCACAAGCGCCCCTCCTGAATTGCCGGGATTGATGGCTGCATCTGTCTGTATAAAATCTTCGTATTCTGCAATACCGACATTTGCCCTCCCAACAGCGCTTATTATGCCCATTGTAACTGTCTGATTTAAACCGAATGGATTTCCTACAGCAATGGCAAACTCGCCGACCTGAAGTTTGTCAGAATCGCCCAATGCAATTGTTGGGAGATTATCGCCGTCAATCTTAATAACTGCTATGTCTGTCTTTGGGTCTGCGCCAATCATCTTTGCCTTAAACTCCCTTTTATCAGACAATAAAACCTTAATCTGCTCTGCATTCTCAACAACATGATTATTTGTAACTATATATCCATCTGAAGATACTATTGCCCCTGATGCAAGTCCAGGCCTCTTTTTTGGCTCAAATTCTTGAAACTCATTTCCAAAAAATCTTCTAAAGAAAGGGTCATCAAAAAAAGGAGAGGCCTGCTGGCTCGGGGATTTGATTACAGTAGAAATATTAACAACCGCCGGCGTTACCGCCTTTGCTATCTCAACAAACGCCTGGCCTGTCTGCGCAAGCTGTTCTGTCACCTTTGGCGGAACAGGCTGGCTCTCCTTTGCCTGTCCAAAGGGAATCAGGCCATATTGCGCAGAAAAAACAAATCCTATAACTAAACCTATAAAGATAAGTAAGATAGAATACAATAACCATTGCGTTCTATTATGTTTATACATTAAGCCGGACCTCCAAATATTTCAAAAATTCCATTATCAAAACTATCATATTATATTATAATATCATCAATAAAGTAAATAATTTTTATTTGACATTTCAGTATATATAAACATATAATCCTTATATTAAATTATAGGGGCAAGCCCCTGTTAATTATTCCTGAAAGGAGCAGAATCCAAATGAAAAAAATTATAGTAGTTGCTTTAAGTCTTCTTGCAGTAATCTTTGTATTAAATAATTCCTATGGAGAGGAGAAAAAGAAGATGCAGACGCAGAAGAAAGAGAGATTTGCAGTAATTGAAACCAATAAGGGGACAATCAAGTTTAAACTCTTTGAGAATGACGCGCCAATCACAGCAAAGAATTTTATAGACCTTGCAAATAAAGGCTTCTATACTAATCTTAAATTCCACAGGGTAGAGCCGGGTTTTGTAATACAGGGCGGGGACCCTAAAGGAGACGGCACAGGCGGGTCTGAAAAAACAATACCGCTTGAGGTCACGCCAAAGCTTAAACACGATTCTGCAGGCGCTGTGGCAATGGCAAGGTCAAATGATCCAAACAGCGCATCAAGCCAATTCTACATCACACTTGCTTCCACCCCATTCCTTGATATGAACTATGCAGTATTTGGAAAGGTTATAGAAGGGCTTGATATAGTAAACAATATCCGGGTTGGAGATGTAATGAAGAAGGTAACAATCGTTGACAAATAATTACTGACAAAATCACTGATGGCATCTAAAAGGTCAGCTAAAATAAGCAAGGGCATTGCAGTATCTGACAAAAATTCTGAGAAAAGGAAGATGCTGAATGCCCTCGCCAAAAAAAATAGATTGCTTGCAGCGATAAATAACATTGCCATAGCTATTGGAAGGCCTCTTCACTTAGAAGAGCTTTTAAACACTGCGCAGGAAGAGATACTAAACCTCTTAAATATTAAGAAATCCATAGTCTACCTTGTTAATGATAATAAGCTTGATGCAATAACATACCGCGGCCTTAATGAAGACTTTGTCAGGCAGGTTAAGACAATAGATATAGGCAATGGACCTGCAGGAAAAGCTATTAATACAAAGAAGATAATAATAGTTAATGATATCTCATCTTCTCATTGCGAGATAATGAATGTCTCAAAAATAAAGGGAATCAAGGGCTGCATTTTTATGCCTTTAAAATCAAAAGAGAGGGTTATGGGTTTATTAATACTCTGCCTTGAAAGCCCAAATCCTATAATCAAAGAGGTAAATCTTCTTGAATCAATAAGCAATCATCTAGGCACATTAATAGAAAATGCGCTTTTGTTTAAAGAAAAAGAGCAGGCTTATGAAGAGCTTAAGGCAATACAGGACAGGCTTATTCAGATGGAGACGCTCACTGCAATTGGAAAATTAACAGCAGGATTAGCGCATGAGATTGCGACACCGCTGAATATCATTTCAGGCAGGGCGGAATATCTTCTATCTGAGCTCGGCGAAGCTGATATAAGGTCAGAAAATCTTAAAGTAATCATTTCGCAGATTGAACGGATAACAGAATTAGTAAAGAGACTTCTAACACTTGCGGGCAGCGAAAAGACAAAGATAGAGAATGTAAACATAAACAATGTTATCAGCGATATGCTCGCATTTATGGAGAGAAAGATTATAAACAGCGGCATAAATATTGAAACCTTTCTTGGCGAGAATCTTCCATTCATAAAAATTAACCAGCACAGGCTGCAGCAGGTATTTATTAATATCATTTCAAATTCTCTTGACGCAATGCAAAAAGGCGGAAAGATATCATTGAGAACCTATTTAATCATGGAAGAGGCCAAACCTGAAATTATGCCATCCCGTCATCGTTCTTTTATCTGCACAGAGATATCTGATACCGGCTGCGGAATAGAAGAAAAACATATTAATAAAATTTTTGATCCCTTCTTCACTACAAAAAAGTCAGGTGAGGGCACAGGCCTCGGCTTAGCAATTACAAAAAGCATTATAGAAGAATACGGCGGCGATATTGAGGTAAAAAGCAGCGTCGGTAAAGGCACAACATTTATTATAAGACTGCCCGCAGAGGAATAATATGGAAAGCATCCTGATAGTTGAAGACGAATTAGAGATTATTGAATTACTGAGGGATTATCTCAAAAAGAAAGGATATGAGGTTGCCTCAGCCTCTAATGCCAATGATGCCATAAAAAAGGTTGAAGAAACTGACTATGACCTTATTATAAGCGACCTGATGATGAAGGGAACAAACGGCCTTGAACTTTTAAATGCTGTCAAAAAGATAAGAGAGGATGCTGTAGTAATAATAATCACTGCCTTTGGAACAATTGAAACAGCGGTAGAGGCAATAAAACGAGGGGCATACCATTTTGTTACAAAGCCGTTTAAACTGTCAGATATTGAAGTCATAATTAAAAAGGCTGTTGAAGAAAAAAGAATAAAAAAAGAGAATCTCCTTTTAAGAGAGGCTGTTGAAAAGAGATATAAATTTGAAAATATAATTGGAAGAAGCAAGGCAATGCATGAGGTCTTTGAGCTTATTAAAAGGGTATCTGCGACAAACAGCAACGTTATAATATACGGGGAAAGCGGAACAGGAAAGGAGCTTGTAGCTAAGGCAGTTCATTTTAACAGCCCGAGAAAAAAGATGCCGTTTATCGCGATAAACTGCAGCGCCATACCTGACGGCCTGCTTGAGAGCGAGCTATTCGGGCATCTGAAAGGTTCATTTACAGGCGCGCATATCACAAAAAAAGGGCTTTTTGAAGAGGCAGACGGAGGCAGCATCTTTTTAGATGAAATCGGAGATATGAGCCTGAACCTTCAGGCAAAGCTTCTGCGTGTTATAGAAAATAAAGAGATACGGCCTGTCGGCGGAAATGAATTCAAAAAGGTTGATACAAGAATCATTGCTGCTACGCACAAAGATATTGAAGGTGAGGTTAATAAAAATCGGTTTAGGGAAGACCTCTATTACAGGCTCAATGTAATACCTATTAAGCTGCCGAACCTTGCTGAGCGAAAAGAGGATATACCGATTTTAGCGGAATATTTCTTAAAAAAATATTCCCTTGAGATGAATACAGCAGTAAAAGGGATAACTAAAGAGGCAGTAGATATATTAATAAAGCATAACTGGATAGGAAATGTAAGAGAGCTTGAGAATGTAATTGAAAGGTCTGTTGCTTTATCAAGGCATTTTGTCATACAGCCGACAGACCTGCCTGATTATCTGCAAAAAAATGATGCTGATATATTAAAAAGAGCTGTGGAGAAGAAAATGCGGTTAAATGAATTTCAAGGATTTTATATAAAAAGCGTGTTACAAGAGGTAAACGGCGATAAGAACAAGGCAGCAAAAATATTAGGAATAAATAAAAGGACACTCTACAGAAAAGTGGGAAAATGAGCAATGTAATAACAATGATACTTGCCGGAGGGGCTGGCACAAGGCTTGAGCCTTTAACAAAAGAAAGGGCAAAGCCGGCAGTCCCTTTTGGAGGCCGATACCGCATCATTGACTTTGTCTTAAGCAGCTTTGTCAATTCCGGTTTTTTCAAGATAAAGATATTAACTCAAATCATGGCGTCATCCCTGATTGAGCATATAGACCGTGCATGGCAGCTATCCTCTGTAGTAGGACAATATATTAACCCTGTGCCCGCACAGATGAGAAAAGGCGCCCACTGGTACCTCGGCACAGCAGATGCAGTATATCAAAATCTGAATATTATTCGTGATGAAGACCCTGAATATGTCTGTATCTTTGGGGGCGACCATATCTACAAAATGGATGTCGGCCAGATGCTCCGTTATCATATACAAAAAAAGGCGGATGTAACAGTTGCGACTGTGCCTGTCCCTGTTTCTGAGGCTTCTGCCTTTGGCGTAATTGAGGTTGAAAAAGACTGGAGGATAAAGGGATTTGAAGAGAAACCAAAGGCCCCAACGTCCATACCAGGAAGACCCAAGAAGGCGCTTGCATCAATGGGGAATTATATCTTTAATCCAAAAATATTGATAGAAGCGCTTGAAAAAGATGCGGCAGACAAAGACTCCTCTCACGATTTTGGCAAGAATATCCTGCCTGCTATGATTAACAAAAGAAATGTCTTTGCCTATAATTTTATGACTAATATAATACCGGGCATGTCCAAGTCTGAGCGGGGCTATTGGCGTGATGTGGGAACAATAGATTCATACTGGACTGCCAATATGGACCTGATAACTGTTACGCCTCTCTTTAATCTTTACAACTATAAATGGCCTATCAGGACATACTATCCGTCTTACCCGCCTGCCAAATTTGTTTTTGCAGAGAAAGGCCAAAGGATGGGGATTGCAACAGACTCCATGGTCTGCGAGGGATGCATAATCAGCGGCGGACATATAGATAAAAGCATCCTATCACCCCGCGTCAGGATAAACAGCTATTCCTTTGTAACAGAATCAATCTTAATGGAAGATGTTGAAATCGGAAGATATGCAAAGATTAAAAGGGCAATCATTGATAAGGGCGTAAAGATTCCGCCTGATATGCACATAGGCTATGATATTGAAGAGGACAAGAAAAAATTCTATGTTTCGCCGAATGGGATAGTAGTAATATCAAAAGGAACAATCCTTGAGTAAACGGCTTCGTAAAAAGTCCATCTGCTGCGTTGTCGCTTCGGCCTCGCATCCTCACATACAAAATAGTATGCTGCGGTACGAGTCCTCGCTCCGCCTTGCATCTGGAGCTTTTTACTTTGCCGTTAAATCTTAGATTTTTATGACCAAACATCTCAAAATAGCATTTCTGTGGCACATGCATCAGCCCTATTATATTGATCCTTTAACAAACAGGGCGTCAATGCCGTGGGTAAGGCTTCACGGAACAAAAAGCTATTATGACATGATAAGGATACTTGATGAATTTCCATCAATCAAGGCTACATTTAATCTTGTGCCTGCCCTGCTAAAACAGCTCATTGAATATACCGAAGGCAATATAAAAGACACATTCCTTGAATATACAATGAAGCCTGCTTCAGATTTAACAGAGGATGAAAGAAGATTTATCCTTACCAACTTCTTTATGGCAAACTGGGAGACAATTATATCGCCGAATAAAGGCTATCTGCGGGTTCTTGAAAAAAGGGGAAGGCATATATATCCTCATACAATAGGCGATGCTGTAAAAAGCTTCGGCGACAAGGACATAACAGATTTACAAACATGGTTTAATCTTGGATGGTTCGGCTTTAAAGCAGAAGAGGAATATGAAGAAATAAGAGAGCTAAAGAAAAAAGGAAGGAATTTTTCAGAAGACGAGAAAAAGAGGATGATTGATATTCAGATGGAAATATTGAAGAAAATTATTCCTGCATATAAGAAGGCTGAGGAAAAGGGACAGATAGAGCTTACTACCTCGCCGTTTTATCATCCGATAATGCCGCTTCTTAATAATACGGAGATTTCAAGACGCTCGCTTCCGGATAAACCGATGCCGGAGAAATTCAGCAGCCCTGAGGATGCCGCCTCTCAAATAAAAATGGCAATTGACTGCCATGAAAAGATATTCGGAAAAAAGCCGGATGGGATGTGGCCTTCAGAAGGCTCTGTATGCCCTGAAATTATCCCGATGATGCGCAGCTCAGGAATTAGCTGGACTGCTACAGATGAAGGCATACTATTCAGGACAATAGGAAAAAAGGACAAGGCAGAATATTTATACAAGCCTTATAAGGCAGTCTACCATGATAAAGATGTATCAGTTATCTTCAGAGACCAGGGGCTCTCTGACCTTGTTGGGTTTACATATTCAAAAAACCCGCAGGCTGCTGCTGCAAATGACCTTATCCAGCACTTTTACGAAATAAGGAATGCCGTATCAGACAAACCGCATCTTGTTTCAATAATACTTGACGGCGAAAACCCATGGGAAAACTATCCAAACAACGGCAGTGATTTTCTTAGAAACCTCTATAAAGGGCTGTCAGATGCTGAGGGGCTTGAAACTGTAAGAATTAATGATTATCTTAATGAAAATCCGCCGACTGACGCCTTAGATAATATCCATTCAGGCTCTTGGATAAACAGCAACTTTGCTATATGGATAGGCTCATATGAAAAAAATCTGGGATGGGACTATTTAAAAAGAACAAGGGAGTTCTTGAAAGAGGCAGAGGGCACAGGCCAATATTCTTCAGATGATATAAACAGATGCTATGAATCTATTTATATAGCAGAAGGGAGCGACTGGTTCTGGTGGTATGGAGATGATTTCTCCAGTGATAATGACGAGGAGTTTGACAGACTCTTCAGGACGCATCTTTCCAATGTCTACAGGATGCTAAAAAAGGATGTGCCATCATATCTTGAAACCCCGATTATACAGTTTCATGAGGTAAGTCCTGAAAAGGCGCCAACTGGTTTTATAACGCCTATAATTGACGGAAGGATAACAGATTATTTTGAATGGCTTGAGGCAGGGTGTATAATAAGCGCCAGGCACAGAGGCACGATGTATAAAACAGAGAGATTTATTGAGGAGATATATTATGGCTTTGACCTGAATAAACTTTTTATACGCATTGATTCTGTTCTTGATATAGAACTTGAAGAGGATTTAATGGCAGAAGTCATCGTCTTTGACAATGAAGAGTTCAGATTGACGTTCCCATTTGGTAAAAAGGGTGTAAGTTCATACACGCTTATCAGGGCATTTAACGGCAAAACAGAGAAGATAAAGGAAATAGAAAGCATCAGTACAGACAAGATAATTGAGCTGTCTATGCCATTTTCTGAATTAAACTTAAAGGCAGGGGATTCTGTAAAGATAAACATAAAGCTTGAAAAAAATAATATTGAAATAGAACGTTATCCGCAAAAAGGCTTTATATTGCTGACTGTGCCGGATGAAAACTTTGAAAGGATAATGTGGAGGGTATAAAACTCCTATATAATTAAAAAAAATATTCTCCTTTAATAAAAATAATGGTATGATATATATAATTTATTTT
>MHEL01000139.1 GCA_001803815.1 Nitrospirae bacterium RBG_19FT_COMBO_42_15
GATGTTTGCATCAAATCTTGAAAAGGTGCCGCCGCAGTCCATTTCAATCAGCTCGCCCATATCCCGCATTATTTTCAGATTGCGGTAAACAGTGCCAAGGCTGATATTCGGCATCTTCTGCCTTACCTTTTCGTATATCCAGTCTGCGGTTGGATGTATATTCGTGCTCCTTAACACATCAAGTATTATCTCGCGCTGTTTTGTCCTTCTTGCTTTTACAGAGATTGTTCCTTTTGTAATCACTACCTTGCTCTCCTTACATATCCTTTAAAATAATCAGCCTCTTTTTCTATGCCGAGAAACTCATTGCCGGTTTTCTTGCACCACGCTGGAAGGTCGGTTACAAAACCCTCATCATCTGCCAGCACCTCTAATATCTTGCCCGCTTCCATTTCCAGCAGTTTTATCTTTGTCTTTATTATCGGCACAGGACATAGAAGGCCTAAAGCATCTAATGTATCATCTGCCTTCATCAGTCCTCTAATTCTGCGCCGCAATTCGCGCATTTCTTTGCGCCGTGTGCAACAACGCTCTCGCATTTAGGGCAGTATTTTAATTCTGCGCCGCAGCCGGAGCAGTATGGGTAAGGCTCTTCCATTGCAACCTCGCAGAACGGGCAGATGCATTTGTGCTCTCCATGCGGATGGATTGCTGGAGCAGCAACTGTTTCCGATGCCTTCAGCTTCTGCTTTTCCTTGTAGTCTACGATTGCCTTGTGAAGGGCGTCTGCTGCCAGATTGGAGCAGTGCATCTTGTTAGGCGGCAGGCCGCCGAGCGCCTCTGCTACCATCTTGTTTGATATAGCCATTGCCTCATCAATAGTCTTTCCCTTAACCATCTCTGTTACCATGCTGCTTGTTGCAATAGCAGCGCCGCAGCCAAAGGTCTTGAATTTTATATCAACTATCTTGTCATCTTTCAACTTTATGAAAATTTTCATTATATCGCCGCATGTTGGGTTGCCCTCTGTGCCAATGCCGTCTGCATCAGCAATCTCTCCAACATTGCGGGGATTAGAGAAATGGTCCATCACTAATTCTGAATACATTGCTAATCACCTCCTAAGCGCTCCACCCCCACCCTTCCCTCCACCATCAAGGGGGAGGGAAGGGTGGGGGCAAAATACATCATTTGTTATAAATGGGCGACATTGCCCTGAGCCTCTCCACAATGGGCGGAAGCACTGTCAGGACATGGTCAATATCTTCTTGTGTGGTATCCCTTCCAAGCGAAAACAGAAGAGAACCCTGTGCAGTGGCGTCTGACACGCCGATTGCAAGAAGCACATGCGACGCCTTCAATGCCTTTGATGAGCATGTTGAGCCGCTTGATGCAGCAATACCCTCTTTGATTAAAAAGAGGAGCATTGCCTCGCCCTCTATATAGTCAATACATATATTTACATTTCCGGGGAGCCTGTTTGTTAGATGGCCGTTTACATGTATATGCTCAATCTTTTCAGTAAGCCCCTTAATCAGCTTATCTCTTAATGGGGTTATCTTTTTCACCCTTTCAGGGATCTCTTCCATAGCAATCTCTGCCGCCATTCCCATGCCAACGATACCCTGTACATTGTCTGCGCCAGCCCTCCTGCCATCCTCCTGAATGCCGCCATGAATAAATGGCACAATCCTTGCTCCCTTCCTTACATAAAGGGCGCCTATGCCTTTTGGTCCGTAAAATTTGTGGGCAGACATTGTAAGCATATCCACGCCGAGCCCTGCAGCATCAACAGGGATATTGCCCACAGACATTGCAGCATCAGTATGAAGCAGTATGCCTTTTTCCTTTGTTATCTTGCTTATCTCAGAGATGGGCTCTATTGTTCCTATCTCATTATTTGAGTGCATTACAGACACGAGAATTGTCTCAGGTGTAATTGCCTTTAACACATCCTCTGGATTAACAATGCCGTATTTATCAACAGGGAGCAAAGTTACTTTAAAGCCGAGCTTCTCCATAGCCTTTGCAGAGTATAATACAGAGTGGTGCTCAATGCCTGAGATTACTATGTGCTTTCCCTTCTGCTGATTTGCTGTTGCAGCGCTCTTTATGGCAAAGTTGTTCGCCTCTGTGCCTGTTGATGTGAAGATTATTTCAGAGGGCTTTGCATTTATCAGCTTGGCAACCTTTTCCCTTGCCTCATCTACCGCCTTTTTTGCCGCCTGGCCGTATGAATGGAAGCTTAAGGGATTGCCAAAGAGCTCTGTAAAATAGGGCTGCATTGCCTCTACTACCTTAGGATGAGGCCTTGTTGTTGCAGCGTTATCTAAATATACCTTTCTCATCTGAAACTGCCTTTCTCCCTCCAAAAAAATAAAAGAAAAAGGGTATAAGCCCTGCTGGCTTATACCCTCCACTATGCAGGTTAAACCCCTGCCAATGCCTCTTCTCTCTGCTTCTTTTCTATCTCTCTCCTTGCAGCCATATCAAGAAGCACCTTCTCTTTTGCGAATTTGCCCAGCTCATAATCCTTGAGCTTTAGCGCCTTTCTTGCATTTGTAATCAGCTCAATTGTCCTGCTGAATATCTCTTCAGGGCCAGGCAGAAATTCCAATGAGCCCTTGAACCTTTCAAACCATATATCTCTCATCATCTTCTGTACCTTTGTGCTTCCTTCAACAATGGAGTCTCCGCCGAATATAACTGGCACGCCTGATGCCGCAAAATATACGCCGATTGCAAGCGCCTTTTCATGCATCCACTCTGCGCATATTCCAACGCCCGGCATTCCGCCGATATCGTCGCTTAAACCGCCCTCCTCTGCCATTTCTGTAAGGACTGTGAGTATGCGTGAATTATCAACGCATGAGCCCATGTGAAGAACAGGCGGAATACCTATTGCCTCGCAGACCTCTTTTAATCCCGGGCCTGCTGCATCCATCATCTCAGGCGTGAGATAACCTGTTTTTCCAAATGCAACCGCAGCGCAGCCTGTTGTGACGACGAGGATATCGTTTGATATGAATTTCTTTACAAGGTCAACATTATATTTGTCCTGACAGAGCCTTGGGTTATTGCAGCCTACCATGCCTACAACACCCATTATCCTGCCGTCCATTATAGCGTCATTCAAAGGCCTGAATGAACCGCGGTATGTTCCGCCCTGCATATACTTTATGTATTCGTGTGAAAAGCCGACGATTACATCGGTCTTAAACTGGGGTATTGCATATTCTTTTCTGTTTGGATAGTTGTCAATCGCGAGTTTTACAATCTCTTTTGCAATATCCATTGCCCTATGCTCGTCGTATTCAATATGCGTGGCGCCGGGTATCTTTGCCTTTGGCGATGTGGTAATAAGCTTTGTATGGAATTTTTTTACGGTTGTTGCAAGCGCCTCTGCTACGCACTGGACATCAACTATCATAGCCTCAACAGAGCCTGATATTATTGCAAGCTCCTGATTCAGGAAATTGCCTGCTGATGAGATTCCCTGCCTTACGAGGATCTCATTTGCAGTGCAGCAGATGCCTGCCAGATTAATCCCCTTTGCGCCCTTTGATTTTGCATATTCAACAATTTCAGGCGCCTCGGCTGCTGCTACAATCATCATTGAGAGCGTCGGCTCATGGCCGTGAACAATAATATTTACCTCGTCTGGCTTTAATACGCCAAGGTTTACATTTGCCTTTACAGGCACTGGGGTTCCAAACAGTATGTCTGAAATGTCTGTTGCAAGCATAGCGCCGCCCCACCCGTCTGAGAGGGATGTCTTTAAGGCGCTCATGAGTATTGAGTCAGGGTCCTGATCAACGCCCATTGCTGTGCGGTGCATAGTCTCAACCACCTCTCTGTCAACTCCTCTTGGCGTGATGCCGTATTTTTTCCAGAGCGCCTGTCTCTTTTTCGGAGCCCTTTTAATATATGTAAGCTCGCCTGTCTGCCTGCCGAAATTTGCTATTGCCTCGTCAGCAACATCCAATGCAATCTCCTCTGTCTTTCTGCCTTCAACATTTATTCCCATTATCCTTGCGACTTGCACAAGCTTCTTAACATCCTTTATCTTAAAGCCTTGCGCCTCGCCCTTTGCTACAGCGCGGAGAGTAAATGCCAGATCGCGGCCGTGGTCTGAATGGGCTGCTGTGCCTGCTGCCACATATCTTGCAACGCCCCTTGCCGCTATGGTTGCTGCTGTGGCGCCGCAGATGCCTGTCATCTCTTCCTTGTCCTTGCCAACCATTCTGCATGGCCCCATAAAACAGTGCTTGCAGCACATGCCCTCGCGGCCGATTGGGCAGGGCTTCATAACATCCGCCCTGTCAAACATGGTGGATATCCCTTCCTTCCTCGCCTTCTCCAGCATCTGCTGTGATGCAGGGTCAATAGATTTTTCTGTTACTGGAATAACCTTTTTTTCAGTTGTCGTAGCCATCTTTAATGCTCCTTCCCCTCCCGATAGGGTTAAATAAGTATAAATAATTGCGAATTACTTAAGGCGCAATACATGCGTCAACAGGACATACCTGAGCGCAGCTTCCGCAGTCTGTGCATTTTGCAGGGTCAATCATATACTTTGTGTCTCCCTCGCTGATGCATGACTCCGGACACTCGGCTGCACAGGCGCCGCACATTGTGCAGTCATCAGAAATTGTGTAGGCCATAATTATTACCTCCCTTTATAAAATTTATAATAGACCTGTAAGATTAATATTTTAAAGCCCATCTTGTCAAGAAAAAACATTCTCATAAACACTGAAATAAATTAATAACAGCCTGCCGGCCTGAACTGTTTTAAAATTAACCGCAATACCATAAATTACTGCCATCCCCATTAATTTTAATTAAAATGCTTATCTTCCTAAAAACAATAGAATAAATATATATTAAAGACAAACCAGTAATTGATAACAATTACTATTACTATAATGAAATTCTAAGATATTGTCAAGAAAAAAACAACTTTTTCACAGTTAATTCACAGATAAATCCACACAAAATCCACAATATGTAGTAAATAAAAAAACAAATACATACCATATGTTGATTTTTATTCTTGACAAAGAAAATTAATCTGGTAGTATATACAAAAAAACCAGCCATGACTGCTAACTGCAAGGGATGATTTTACAAATCACAAATTTTCATCACTGTATTGCTAATCAATTTATTCAAAGGAGGAAATCTTAATGGATATTGTTAAAGGCGTTGAAGGCGGCAGCAAGAAACAGATGATGTTTTTTAATAGCTCTGCTAACTTGGCATCAACCCATGGCGCAACTGAGATTAAAAAGAATACAAAAAGCCCGCTTGTTGATTTTCCTCCTGACGACAAGACTAAAGAGGAATACGATATGCCTTTAACGTCTCAGCGCAAGGGAGTGGAGATTGACATCGCCAAACCGCTCCTTTCTCCAAATGCAGTCAAGGTCCTTGAAAAGAGGTATCTTAAAAAGGATGAAAAGGGAAAGGTGATAGAGGCGCCGGAGGACATGTTCAGGCGTGTTGCAGAGAATATCGCCTCCGCAGACCTTATTTATAATCCAAAGGCAGACATATATAAGACAGCAGAAGAATTTTATGATCTAATGACAAGCCTTGAATTCCTTCCGAATTCCCCGACTCTAATGAATGCTGGCAGGGAGCTTCAGCAGCTTTCTGCATGTTTTGTTCTGCCTGTCGGCGATTCAATGGAGAGCATATTTGAGGCGTTAAAAGGCACTGCATTGATACACAAGAGCGGCGGCGGAACAGGCTTTTCATTTTCAAGGATTCGTCCTGTAAATGACAAGGTGCTGTCAACAGGCGGCATTGCAAGCGGTCCGATATCATTTATGAAGGTTTTTAATGCGGCAACAGAGGCAGTAAAACAGGGCGGCACAAGAAGGGGCGCTAATATGGGCATCCTCCGCATTGACCACCCGGATATAGTTGAGTTTATTACATGCAAAAGGGACAATGACTCTCTGAATAATTTTAATATCTCTGTCGGCATAACAGAGGGTTTTATGCAGGCAGTTGAAAAGGATGAAGAGTATGACCTTGTTAATCCGAGGACAAAGGAAAAGATACAGAGCCTTAAGGCAAGAGAGGTCTTTGACCTGATTGTGAATATGGCATGGAAGAACGGGGAGCCCGGCATCATCTTTCTTGACAGGCTGAACAGGGACAATCCAACGCCTCAGCTTGGCGAAATAGAGAGCACAAACCCATGCGGAGAGCAGCCTTTGCTGCCTTATGAGGCATGCAATTTAGGCTCAATAAATCTTGCAAGGATGGTAAAGACATCCATCAGCTCTGACAGCGGCAGCCTGCAGGACGGCATGATTGATTACGAAAGGCTCTCTGCTGTGGTGAAAAAGGCGATCCACTTTCTTGACAATGTTATTGATATGAGCAAATTCCCACTTCCTGAGATTGACAGGCTTGCAAAAGGGAACAGAAAGATCGGCCTTGGCGTAATGGGTTTTGCAGACATGCTTGTTCAATTGGGCATACCTTACAGCTCTGACGGCGCTGTTATGCTTGCAGAGGATTTGATGAAATTTATTACATCAGAGGCAAGAAAGGCGTCTATTGAGCTTGCAAAAAAG
>MHEL01000140.1 GCA_001803815.1 Nitrospirae bacterium RBG_19FT_COMBO_42_15
TCCAAGACCCAAAGGCTCCTTCTGCCTTACATAACTGAAATTTACCAGCTTTGATATCCTCTGCACCTCTTCAAGAAGCTTTATTTTTCCCTTTTCTCTCAGATTATGTTCAAGCTCAAAGGAGACATCAAAATGGTCCTCTATTGCATGCTTGCCCCTGCCTGTTATAATTATTATATTCTCAATGCCTGACTCAACAGCCTCTTCTACAACATATTGTATCAAAGGCTTGTCAACAAGCGGAAGCATCTCTTTTGGAGATGCCTTTGTAGCAGGCAAGAACCTTGTCCCCAGCCCTGCTGCAGGAAATACTGCTTTCCTGATCTTTTTCATATAATTCGCAACCTTTTAACCTTTTTGTATGATACTAAATAAACAGCTTTACACTTCTTGTCATTCCTGCATGCCTCTGGCAGGAATCCTGTAGGGGCGAACGGCCGTTCGCCCCTACCTAATAATTGTAGATTCCCGCTCAAAAACGCTGCGGGAATGACATTATGAGGCTTATTTACCCTTAAAATTTAAATATTATATTTAATATTATAAGAGAGGCGTGAAAAAGTCAATCCCTATCTTGAACCCCTGCCTAATAAAACTACTCTTGCGGTTTCAAAAATAATGGTAAGGTCTAACAGAAATGACATATTCTTAATATAGTAAAGATCGTATTGAAGTTTTTCATAGGCATCCTCTTCTGATGCGCCATAGGGATAGCAGATCTGCGCCCAGCCTGTTACACCTGGCCTGACAGATTTTCTTAAACCATAGTACGGAATCTTTTCCTTCAACTGTTCTATAAAGAACGGCCTCTCAGGTCTGGGGCCTACAAAACTCATATCACCTTTTAAGACATTTATCAATTGAGGCAGCTCATCTAATCTTGTTTTTCTTATAATC
This sequence comes from Nitrospirae bacterium RBG_19FT_COMBO_42_15, assembly GCA_001803815.1. GTDB lineage: Bacteria > Nitrospirota > CAKKRA01 > 9FT-COMBO-42-15 > 9FT-COMBO-42-15 > 9FT-COMBO-42-15. The sequence continues at coordinate 898 of MHEL01000140.1, forward strand.
CCCCCTACCCTTGTTACCCTGTCATCATCCTTAGCTGCCCATACAGGCCCGCTCTTTGACTCTGCATCCTCTCTCATGGAGCGAAATTTAAAGAGTGTGAATATTTTGCCATCCATACCCATCCTCTCCTGTTTGAAGAATACAGGGCCTCTGGAGTCAAGCTTAATAATCATTGATGTGAGGATCATTACAGGAAGGGCAATTATTAATAATGTAAAAGAGGCGGAGATATCCAATAATCTTTTAGTTATTAATGAAAGTCTTGACTTTTTAAATCCATCGGAAAAGATCAGCCAGCTCGGCCTTAAACTTTCAAGCCGTATCTTGCCGTTAATCCCTTCATAAAAGGTTGCGTCATCTTCCACCTTGATGCCATTAAGCCTGCATTTTAAAAGTATATCAAAAGGAAGCCTGCCGCGCCGCTCCGGCAGGGCAACAATAATCCTGCCTATTCCCTCTCTCTCAACAATCTCGCATATATGCTCATATGTTCCGATAATTTTAGGATTGACAAGGCTTGTCCCTATCTTTAATGAATCATCCTCTGCAATAAAACCTGTTATTTGATATCCCACTTTTTCTTTACTGAGTATCCTTTTTGCTATATCCTTTGCAGTATTGCCTGTTCCTATAATCAGTATCTTTTCATCAAAGGCATTTATGCTTATTGTCCATGAATAGAAAAGCCGCCACAAGATTGTAGCAATAGTCAGAAATATAATACTTATAAGGAAGACGCCCCTGCCTATGATTAGATCAGGAATTACATAATAAATAATAGAAAGTATAACCGCAGCAACGCCAAGCGCCTGAAGAGACCTTATTACAATCTCCTGCGCTGTCCTTATAATCTTTGTATTATACATGTCATTATAGTAAAGGCTCATCTGGTAAACAAAGGTGATAAGAATAATTTTAGGAATAATAACATTATATCTTAACAGCCAATAATTAGAGTAATTAGATATTTTGAAACGGATATATGCCGCCAACAGCACAGCAAAAAAGATCAAAAGGCTCTCTATGAGGAAAAAGAGTATATCTTTGATTGAAAAATATCTGTTAAATATCTTGATCATAATTATATAAAAAATTAAGGTTAGTAATAAATCTTGGTAAGCCTCTTTTTTGAATCATTTAGCACAACGCCAATGATATTTTCCTTATTAAGGCTTTTCAGGGCGTCAACAACCCTTTCCTTTGGCGTTGTCTCTGCCTTGACAACCAATAATATTCCATCAACAATATCGCCAAGGATGTTCATATCAGCAAATGGAATGATTGGAGGAGAATCCATAATGATATAATCAAATCTCTTTTTCAGCCTTTCAATGCCTTCTTTAAAACGGGGGTTTGCTATAATGTCAGATGGACTCTCCACAGGTCCTCCTGCAGGTAGTATTGTTAGATTATTTACCCCTGACGGAACCAGTATAGATTCTATATCAATTTTATTTGTCAATAGATCAACCAAACCATATTCTGATTTACAGTTAAAGAAGGCATGAATTGACGGTTTTCTCATATCTCCGTCTATCAAAAGGACCTTCTTTTTTGTATCCTCTGCCATAACAATTGCCAGATTAACAGATGTTATGCTCTTGCCCTCTCCCTTCTGGGTGCTGGTAACAGCAATAACCTTGTTGCCATGGCTGCCGTTTAAGCTGCTAAGCCTTGACCGCAAAAGCCTGTATTGTTCAGTTATTACTGTCTGGATATTTCCTGACCGGATAGTCTTTTCATGAGGCAGTAAATTGTCCCTCCTCAGATTATCTTTCATCTCCATTATTTTTTCAATAAAACCTTTTATCATTTATTTATTCCTCTTATTAATTAAAAACCATATCTTGTTTAAACCCTTTTTTGGGGCATTTGAAAAAAAATTCGGTATAGTGGCAAAGACTGGAAGCCCTATCACATCTTCAACATCATGTGGTTTTTTGAAGCCAGGGATTATAAATTCCAGTAAAAGGGCCAAGCCAAATCCTGTGCCAAGGCCAAGACCAATAGCTGCCAATAGAATAATCTTCTTGTCAGGCCAGTAAGGAACCTGCGGCAGGTTTGCAGGGTCAACAATCCTGAATCTCTCGCCTTTCTGCCTCTTTTCAAGGTTTTCAGACAACTGCGCCTCGAGTTTCCTGTTCAATAAAGAGTTGTAGTTTTTTTGAAGGTTCTCATAATCTCTGTTTAGTGTTAGCAACTGCTGTTCCCTCGCAGGTGTATTCTCAACACGCTGATGGTACAACTTTGTCTGCTCTAAAATGCTCTTTTGCCTTTCCCTTAAGGTCGATATCTCAAACTCAACATTTTTTATTTGATTAAGCATATTCTGATAAAGTGGATCCCTCCTAAGGTATAGATCTCCCATAATCTCTTCCTTTGTTGATTCCATCTCCTTCTTAAGTTTTTCTTCTGTCTCCTTTATCTCATTTTTCATCCTTGTGATATCAGGATACTTATCTGTATACCTTGTCTGAAGATCAGCAAGCGATGTCCTCAAGGCATCTAATTTTTTTTGCAATGGATTCACATCAATCTTACTCTCCAATTCCTTCTTTCTATCTTCTGACTGCCTCTGAATAATAACCAGCCTGTCCTCTGCTGACCTTAAGGCATCTGTTATCGACTGGAGCTCTAATTGAAATCTATTTAATGATGCTAAATTAGCCTGCTGTTGCTCTGGAAGCTCTCCTATATGTTGTGTCTTATATTCCTTTAATGCCTTTTCCCTGGACTCCAGCTTATCCTTAATCGATTTCAACTCGCCCTCTAAAAATTCAGATGTCCCTGCTGCCTGCTGCTCCCTTATCTTTAGATTCTCATCTATAAACAGGGAGGTGAGGGTATTGACAACCTTCATCACCATTTCAGGGTCATCCCCTTTAAAAGAAATGGTAAAGGCATTCTTTCCCTTTACCTGAATATTAATATTCTTACTCAGCCTTTCCACCTTTAAGTCCATTGGCTCTTTGGATGAGGCATAAATATTTAATGTTGCAATAACCTTTTCAAGAAGGCTCCTGCTCATTATCTGCTGGGAAATAGTCTGCATCCTCTCCGCTATATCCACTGCTACTGTTGTCTTTATATATTCCGAAGGTACCTGCTGTTTCTCCACCATTATAAGGGTGCTGGAAAGATATTTTTTAGGAAGCTTAAGGCCAATGGGTATAATAATTGTTGGTATAATAACAAATAATATTACTATTAATTGCCATCTCCTTAATAAAATATCTAAATAATCCTGTATAGTAAATTGTCTGTTCTGCATTTTACTCCTCTCCTCTTTTTGTTCCATCTCTTATTCTTTCCTTTTGCTCTCTTTCTTTACCTATGGTGCTATATTTATAACTTATTGTGAATCGGGCAAGGTAAGTGTTTTCTACATAATGCAAACCCTGTATATTGGAATTTCTTGCAGTATGGTTATATTCAAGGGAAAATAGAAGCCAGTCTATTATACGATAACTTATTCCTCCCCCTGCATTCCATATATGGTCCCTCCTGCTATTTGGAGAATCAGGATATCTATTAACCATGTAATAACCATGACCTGTAAGCATCAGAGCATCTCTCATAAAACGATAGGTTAAATCTCCACTCAGCCGCCAGTAGTTATAATACTCAAGCCTCTCCGGATTTATGTAATTGGAGCCATAGCCGCCTTCATATGCTGTCATACCTGTAAAAGATGGATAAGTATATTTTATTCCAGCCCTGTAAATTAGCCCTTTGTCCCTTGCATCTTCATTGCCATTATCCATGCCATACACTTCCCTCAAAAATAAACCTATCCTTCCATCTGTTATAAGGTATCTGCTGATACTATAGATAGACTCAATTGCTGCATCATGGACATGATAGTCAATTGGCGGCATACCTAACGGCTCATCGTAATGGACCTCCACATAGCCATAATTTAACCCTGATGAAAATCTTGGTGTAAAATTATACATGTATTTTCCTCTGATCTCATCTTCGTAAAGATCATCTCTGCCCACCTGGCCCGGCTCATTTAATCTTTTATAATCAACTATTGAATGCCTGTAGCTGATATCAAAATTATTCCTCATATTAAAACTGTGGAGGATATGGCCTTTAAAATCATGCCTTTTATTATCATCTACTATGTTATTGAAATAATCTATTATTGTCAGAAGATAATCAACAGAGGCCTCTCTTCCTTCGCCATAACGGTAAATTAATCCCCCTCCGCCTATATTTCTGATATACTCAAGCCTTCGTTCCTCTCTTGTAAGCGTCTCATCTATTAATGTTATTTCCTCATCTTTTATTATCTCATCCCTTAATAAGATGCTAAAATCCCTTGAAAGATTTGCTCTAAAAATACCGCTTCCCCTTTGATTGAAATATTCAAACCTGTCATCCTCTCTTTCTATGAAGTAGCCTCTGCTATTTAGGCTATAGTCTAAGTCTAAAGTGGTATCTCTCGTAATCAGGGATAAAAGTATCCCGGGAGAGACTGTCATTAATAAAGCATCGTCCTTAAATTTACCCAAATCATAATCTTTCTCTCTATTATAGTAATTGTCAGAATACCTCCCCTCTATTGATAAACGGGGAACTATTGTGTAATCAATCCTCGCATCAGCTATTATTGGAGAAAAAAGACATATTAATAAAACTGCAATCTGAAACTTAGCTATTTTAAATATCAAAGACCTACTCTGCCTTTCTTATGGAATAATTATTGTGTCACCTGGTTTCAATATGATATTATCCTCTGGCCTGCTGCCAGAGATTATCTTCTTGTATCGCACCTTTATCTTCTCTTCCTTTTCGCCATTTCTTCTTAAGACCACCATGCTGTTAGGAGACGCCCAGTTTGTAAATCCGCCTGCTAAAGTAACCGCCTGCAGCACAGAGATATTACTCTTAATCTGATACCTCCCGGGCTTTGCAATCTCACCAAGGATATAGATATAATAACTATTAATCTCTGAAACAATAACAGTTACATTCGGAAGTTCTTCATACTCTTTAAGCCTTTTTTCAATATCTTCTTTTACTTGTTTTGCTGTCAAACCTGCGGCATGTGTCTCTCCAATCAGCGGCAGAGATATCTTTCCATCAGGCCTCACCACTATCCTCGGACGGGAGAGCATCTCATTTCTCCATACCATTATCTCAAGGACATCCTCAGCGCCTATAACATATTCATCAGCAGATACTGCCCTCCCTGCCTCTTCTGCGCTCAAAACCCCCTTTTCAAGAAAGTAATAATTCGTATGCTCATGCTTTCTAAGATAATACTGTATCCATTCAACCTGTTTCCCAACAGCATCCAATATTAGCAGTTGATTTCCCTTAAACTCCCCTTCTGCAATCAGATCCACAAATTTGTCTGAAGGAATGCTCCTGAGCTGGGGAATTTGCGGAATAATTTTGCGTTGAAACAGCTCCCTGACATCAACTACAACTGCATCTGGACTCTCTGCCCTCTTTTTAAATTCCGCAAAGCTTATTTTTCTTTTTGCCAGCATCTCATGAGTAATCAGCTTTTCCATCGTAGCCGGGGTTTTCCCCATCAGGGTTGTTTTTTCCGGATGGGCATTGACCCAGTCGGTAATACCCGCGTCATATGCATATGCATTCAGGAACCCCGCATTCATAGCA